>MNYI01000014.1 GCA_001873945.1 Candidatus Desantisbacteria bacterium CG2_30_40_21 | reverse complement strand
TGGTAAATGCTCATTGCTATAGAAGAAAAACTTATAACCATCCTTTTCAAAAATTGTTGACATTATTATCTCCGTAAATTATTATTTTTTGGTAACTACTCAGCTATTGTTATTTTGGACATATTTGCTTTTACTTTTCTGTCATTCCGAACTACTGTGAGGAATCTTTCTTTCTGTTGTCCCAATCATCATCATTATCGTAAGCATTGCATAAGGAATATCCCTCAGTCGAGTACTCCTTCGGGATGACAGCATCAAGTACTTCATTAGGATAACATTTTTGCAAGAGAGCTGAGTAGTTACCATTACTTTTTATGTGTTATACAGAAAACAATATCAGCACGCATAATCAATATCATAGTAGACACATTGTTCCAATATATTTCAATACTGGCTAAAAAGTCAACCCATATTTCTTATCAGCCAGCAATTCTCATTATGGCAAAACTTATGTTCAAAGGGGAATAAGGGAATAGAGGAGATGGTGTCGATTATCAACAGAATTGTTGGTAGGGCAGGCAAGCCTGTCCTGTTGCAGATGACAGGCAAGAATGCCTGTCCTACCGATTAATCTCCATATCTCCCCTTTATCCATTTTACCATAATGAGAATTGCTGCTTATCAGCATAATTACATTTTATAATATCACAATTATATCAAGATGTCAAATAAAATATCTGAATATTCGTAATGGGTCAGTAAACAGTAGGGAAATTTATTATTAACCGCAAATGAACGCGAAAACACGCTAATAAATTCTTTTGATTAGCGAACATTCGCGGTTTAATTTGTTACTAATGAATTTCTTTCCCCTACCATTCACTGACCCATTACATGTCATGGTAATCTTATAATTGACAATAATAAAGGTTGTATGCTATAATAATTATATGATAAAAAAATTCTTTTTCGAGGAGGTGAAAAAAATGAGGATTTTTGTGTTATTTGGCTTGTTTTTGGTTCCATTTATCCTGAGTAGTTGTTGCTGCTTCTAAATCAGGGTTCATTAAGGATGGTGAAATCAAGAAGACAATTTCTCAAGAAGCAGTAGGTGATGAAAATGTTGTGGCAATTGGGATTGGTGCGGCTGACCCAAGTATAGAGAATAAAACCCAACGGCTGGCAATGTCAAGAAGTGCTGCCATCGTGCAGGCACAGTATGAGATGCTTACCATTATCAAGGGGGTAACCCTTACCGGCGGTATCACTGTAGCACAGGCAATGGAAGCAGATTCACTTCTGGCCAGCAAGATTGATGCTGAACTCAAAGGGGCAGAAATAGTTAAGACAGAATGGACGAAGGATGACGGTTGTATGATTACCTTGAAACTTCCAAAGAAGAGATTAAAGGCAATGGGATTGAAGATGATTAAGTGAGAGAAAGTAGCAGGAGCATCCTTGCTCCTGTCCTGAAAAATGTGTCGATAGTATCCTTGCTGGCAAAGAAATCAGGAGCAAGGATGCTCCCACTACGATTAATGAGAGGAAAACATAATGAAATATTTACTTACTTGTTTGATGATTTGTCTGCTGTTTTTTTGTGGTTGCGTTACAACCAAAGAAATGATTATTAAACCAACGGTAGACACAGAGGTAGTGGAAGCTGAAGGACAATCACCAATTATCAAGGATGACATAACTGGTGCAAAGAATGCAGCACTATCTGATGCCCAAAGGGCTGCATTAGGGCTTGTTGTCGGGGTCTTCGTAACTGGTGAAACCTTAGTCTCCAAGTCAGTCTTGCTTGAAGAAAATATACTTGGACAGACACAGGGGTATATAGAACGGTGGACTATCCTTAAGGAATCTCACGATAATGAATTTTATAAGGTACGGATCAAGGCGGCAGTCAGAAAAGAGGATTTAGCCAAAAAGCTAAATGAAATGCAGTGGGAGACAAAGCCTTCACCCATCGTGGCTTTCTGGATTGACGAGTATGTGGAAGATACAGCGGTCCAAACATCAGCAATAGGTGGACAACTGAGTCAGCATTTTATTAATGCCGGCTTTCGTGTCAGCGATGATAAGCCGAAGGATACTTCTGAAGATATAGAAAAGCAGGCTGGCAGTGCTAATTAATGCAGACATCATTGTTTTGGGTAAGGCAACAAGCCAGTTTGTGACAGATAGTGGATTAGGAGGGCTAATCTCTTATCGAGCAACCGTTTCCTTGAAAATACTCAAAGCAAATACCAGAGAGGTAATGGCTGTAATCAATGAAGTCTCTGGCGGAGTGGATATAACCAGAGAGGCAGCAGCAAAAGCAGCATTGACTCGGGCAGTTGAGAAGATTGATACAGATTTTGCCAAAGAGCTTTACGAAACATTGGAAAAGCAGTCGAGCATTACCTTAAAGATAACCGGGATAGCTGACATCAGTGAGCTAAACTTGATTAACCGTTTAATGCGTTCATTCATAGAAGTCAAAGACTCTCGTGTAAGGAATTACTCAGGCAGCTCAGCCACCTTAGAGATTACCTTGAAAAGGGGTAATGCCACAGATATTGCCCGTCGTCTGGAACAAATCAAGGAACAAAGGATCAAGGCAATCTCTGCTGGACAGTATGATGTTGAGGCAAGGGTAGAAAAATAGTAACCGTACTCTCTTTATTAAGAGAATTGGGAAATAGATAATAAAATTATAGGAGTTGATAAAAATGTGTATGATAAATCCAAGGGTAGATTTTGCATTTAAGAAACTATTTGGTTCAGTAGAAAACAAAGATTTATTAATAGATTTTATAAATTCAGTAATAAGTGAAGCAGATAGGGTAAAGGATATAGAGATAAAAATCCATATAATGTCCAGAATTTTAAGAATGATAAATTATCCATATTGGATATAAAGGCACAGGATTCAAGTGGGAAATGGTTTAATATAGAGATGCAGATAATGGATCAGGAATATTTCGGCAGAAGAGCATTATACTACTGGTCAAAAGTATATACAGGACAATTAGTATCAGGAATAAATTATGATAATCTAAAAAAGACAATATGTATAAATATCCTAAACTTTAACTGTATAGAAGAAGAGGGTTATCATAATGCATATAAGTTAAAGAATGTGAAGACAAATAAGGAATACTTAGACCATATCGAAATACATTTTATAGAACTGGAAAAGTATAATGAAGATATGAATTCGATGTTAGACAGATGGGTAAATTTTTTGAAGAAAGCGGAAATATATAGTAGAAATAAATTTCCTAAGGAATTAGAAGAAATCCCGACAATAAAGAAGGCATTAGAGGTATTGGAAGGGATGTCGCTAAATGAAGAAGAAAGAGACAGCTATGAAGCAAGATTGAAATGGCTGAGAGATGAAGATATGGCGATTCAAACGGCAGAAAGAAGAGGGGAAAGAAGAGGAGAGAAAAGAGGGGAAATAAGAGGAGAGAAAAGAGGGGAAAGGCAAAAGGCAATAGCAATTGCTAAAAACTTGTTAGATGTTTTAGATAATCAAACCATATCAAAAAAGACTGGTTTGACAAGAGAAGAAGTAGAAGGATTAAGAGGATTATGAAAATTATAAATAAAAAGATAGACCGCAAAGAATTAAGGAAAATAGCTGCCAATGGTTTTGGTAATCTTGTCAAGGCTGTTGTTGACATTGAATCAGACAAACAATAAAAGCTATAGTTATACCCTTCCTGAGTATATGGTTGACTATTTTGCTTTTGATAATGAATATGGCTCTACAGATCAATTATGGCAAAATTATTTCCTTGCTTTTAATCATTTGGCATGATCAGTTTGATTTTGTAAATTTCTCGCAAAGTACGCAAAGGCTTACGCAAAGCATGTAAAGAGGTTGACATTAGATGCGTAGATATAGGTTGATTGGTAATCGTTCAGCAGTGGTGGAGTAATTTTTGGTAACCACGAATTTATGGTTGATGAAAACAGGGGAACTAAGTGAAAACATGCTTTATCATAGCTGGTCCTAATGGGGCAGGCAAGACAACCTTTGCAAAGTCGTTTCTCCCGTCAGAAGGACAATGTGTAAATTTCATTAATGTAGATATGATCGCAGAGGGGCTGTCACCACTGGCACCGGATAAGGTAAGGATTGAAGCTGGCAGATTAGTATTGAAAAGGATAGCAAAATGTGTTGTCGATGAAGAATCTTTTGCCTTTGAAACAACATTGAGCGGTACGAAATATGCTAAGCATATTGAAAAATGGAAAAAGACGGGTTATGAAGTAGTTCTATATTTTTTGCGTCTTCCCAGTGCAGAGATAGCTATCGATCGTGTTAGACTGAGAGTTTCTCAAGGTGGACATAATGTTCCAGAGGAAGACATCTGCCGTAGGTTTGACAGAGGATGGAAGAACTTTAGAAAAGTCTATCAGGATATTGTAGATGCATGGATCATATTTGATACATCAGACTATGAACCCAAGATTATAGAGGAGTCAAAATAGTATGAGTAAGGGAGAAGATTACGCGCGTTTAGGGTATGCAGCACTCTGTCGAGCTGCATTAGCAGTAGCGGAAAAGGCGAGGAAGGAAAACCGCAAATTGCCTATCTGGAAGTATGGCAAGGTTGTATATGATTTTCCTACTATTACCCCTCAACATGTTGCTGCAGCCGATGCGGACAAACCACGCCGCTGAGTATATATCGGACAGGGACAAGCCCTGTCCCTACAACTGTTATGTCAAGTTTTTATTAGTTTCCATACAATCGGTCAGTGGGCAAACTGTTTAACTGAAGGTGCACTCTGCTTTAGCGGAATGAACTTGACAACCCCTCTATACAATCGGTCATCGAACAGTAGGCAATTGGTTATCAGGTAAGTTTTGAAAATCCAGAAAGGAAAGAGGATATTGCCATTCAATCTCAAAAAGAGCATGGTATTTGAAAAAACGCAAGTAAACTAAAGGAGGATAGGTTAGCATGAATATTCAAAGACAAATAAAAAGGTTGCTTCTTTTTATGCTGATTGCTCAGGGATTATGGGCTGGAATGCAAAGAGACTTATGGGCGGAAGAGACATACTTCATGCAAACCAAATGGGGCAATAATGGCTCAGGGGATGGGCAGTTTAATTATCCTTATGGCGTAGCAGTAGACAGCTCTGGCAATGTGTTTGTTGCAGAGTACAACAGCCATCGCATCCAGAAGTTTACCGCTGATGGCACATTCATCACCAAATGGGGCAGTCCTGGCTCAGGGATTGGGCAGTTTAATGATCCTCGTGGTCTATCAGTAGACAGCTCTGGCAATGTGTTTGTTGTAGACCAAAGCAACCGTTGCATCCAGAAGTTTACCGCTGATGGCACATTCATCACCAAATGGGGCAGTCCTGGCTCAGGGGATGAGCAGTTTCGCAATCCTCTTGGCGTAGCAGTAGACAGCTCTGACAATGTGTTTGTTGTAGATTACGGCAACCATCGCATCCAGAAATTCAACAAGTCGTATCCATCAGGCTGGCTTTCTGGTAAGGTAACCAACTCGGCTGACAACAAGGCAATAAATAGGGCAATGGTTGAGGTATCCAATAATGAAGCAATGAGGTTTTCTACAACAACAGGGACAAATGGAAACTATTGTCTGTTTGTTCCTGCTGGAAACTGCACTGTGCGGGTTACAACCAGTGGATACAGCTCTACAGAAACAATTGGTGTAGTAATTACTGAAAATGCAACGACAACGGTAAATTTTTCTCTTGTTGCTGGAACTATAACAGTAGATACTACCCCACCCACAGGTAAGCCATCTGTCCCAACTGCTACTGGCAATCCATTATCAACAACACTTACCTTCTCATGGAATAAAGGGGCTGCTGATGATGCAGAGGCAGGGATTGGTGGCTACAGATTACAGGTTAAGGGCGATAAAGGGGGAACAGTAATCGGGACAATTTTTGATGGTAATGTTGGCAATATCCTTGCCTACACAACAATAAACGCTACCAATTCACTTACTTATTCTGCTCGGGTAAAGGCAATAAATGGTTGTGGATTAGAGGCTATGGATGATTACTGGTCAGGTTGGAGTGATGGTATAACAGTAGATACTACCCCACCTCAGCCGCCGACAATTGATCTACCAGCAGAAACAAAAGAAACAAAAGTAAAAAGCGGAGAAATTACCCTGACTGGAAAAACCGAACCTGAAGCAACATTATCTGAAATAATTATAAGGGATCAGAGTGAAAACATTTTATCGAAGGAGATATATACCGCAACTATTGATCCACAAGGAAGCATCAGTGTAACAATAGATTCAGGTAAACTGGCAAGGAATTATCCCCTCTCCTCGCAGATAATAATTAAAATTACCATCAAGGACAATGCAGGAAATCTTACTACCAGCTATTCTTCATGGATAAGTTTTTCAGCTTCCTCTGGCGAAAGATTTATGCTTTACAATAATTTATTTGACCCAACAAAGAATGAGAAGGTAATCATTAAATATGAACTGACTGAAAATACTGAAGTAAGTATTGTGATTTATGATTTTCGGGGCAATTTGATTAAAACCTTAGTGGACACTTATCAAGGTATTGGCATATATACGAAGACATGGGACGGTAGAAATGATAGCGGAGAGATTGTGTCAAGCGGGATTTACTTAGTCCAGATAAAAGCTGGTGGGTTTAAGGAAATAAAGAAAATAGCGGTAGTGGAGTAATTTTTTGGTAACTACTCACTTAACCGCAGAGGCGTCGAGGCACAGAGAAGATGGAAACTATATGCAAACCAATAAAATAGTTGACATTGCTCCCTCTCCTCATGGGAGCGGGACGGGGTGAGGGTTCAACAAATGCGTAAATAAAGATTGATCAAAATATGGAGCAAGCCAACCGTGTTGGCGTTGTTTGGAGAACGGCATCACGGATGCCTTGGTCCAAATATGGAGCAAGCCAACCGTATATGTCCACAAATTTATTGGTTTACATATATTACAATTTTTTGAGGGGGTATAACTAAAAATGAATACTAATTTATGGAGGCATTTGATTGCCGTGATGGTTATTGCTTTGCCGATATGCACCAATGTCTATGCAGGGCAGGTGAAGTCCATTTTGCTTTCGCTCGATGGGTTGATGGGTGCCAGACCAACAGGGATGGGAGAAACATTCACCGGGTTAGCCGATGATATTAATGCACTGCATTATAACCCTGCTGGATTAAGTTTTCTTATCAAACCAGAATTCAGCACCATGTATCTGACAGGTCTTGCAGATAGCCATTACGGTTTTGTTGGTGTTGTTTACCCGTTTAAGAAGAGTGCCATTGGATTAAGCCTGACTACCTTTGATGGCGGAACGATAGATGTTAATCTGCTTAATACAGACGGTTCATTCAAAAAATCAAAAACACTCTCTGCTCAAAAAGATAGTATTGCCATGTTTTCCTACAGTCTTACCGCTAATTCGGCTTTAAGTCTGGGATGTAATCTGAAGAGGATAAGTTCAATATTGGCAGAAGATTATGCTGCTGCTGCAATTGCTGTTGACATGGGTGTGCTTATTCGTCCTGTAGATGACAGTCTTTGTTTTGGGCTTGCAGTCAAAAATATTGTTGGCAGTCCAATAAAATATAAGAATCTTGAACATCCATTACCTGTAACGATTAAGGTTGGATGTGCCATAAGACCAGATGATCGGTTGACCATTTGTGCTGATTATGAAAAAGCTGATACAGGCTTAAAGGCTGGCTTCAAGCTGGGTGGTGAATTTCTGATGATGAAGCTGTTGGCTTTAAGGGCTGGATATAAGATTGGTTATGATCAGGCAACATTTAATCTTGGGCTTGGACTGAATACAAACGGATTTCTTGTTGATTATAGCTTTGCCGGAATGAAGGATTTTGACAGTATGCAGCAGGTGTCTTTTTCGACAAATTTTGGCGGATTAAATAATTATCGTAAGGCTGAGGGGTATCATAAAAAAGGGATGTCCGAGCGGGCAATCTATTGGGCAAACAAGGTCAAGGAAGGGGATGAAAATTTTGAGCAGACAAAAGAGATAATCAATACAAGTTGTTGCTAAGACTTATTATAATAAGGGCAAAACCTGTTTCACGGAAAGAAAATATGGAGAATCTGTTGAACATTGGCAAAGGGTTATAGAGACTATTCCCAAATATCGTGATACAGAAGCAAGATTGGATATGGCTAAGGTTTGTTTGATACGGGAAGAGGCAAGGATAGCTATGAGTAATGCACGAAAAAATGTGAAGGAAGCAGCATCCATGGGGCTGGATATGGAGAAGGCAGTCAATATCCTCAATGAATCTAATGAGTTATACGAGCAGACAGAATATCTTTTAGCAAAAACAAAGGCAGAGGAATCCTCCCAAATTGCCAGCTATGAATTGGGGAAGAAGAAGGAAGAGATGGTAGTTGCTCAACCCACGGTTGTTCAACCTGTGGTGGAAAAGCCGAAAGTTATAGCTAAAAGGATAAATATTGCTGTATCTGATTTTGTGGCACACGAGGTATCAGCGATGGATGCATCAACAATAGCTGATTTCTTAAGAACAGAACTGATTAATTCACAATCATTTACTGTCCTTGAGCGAAGTAATATGTCTTTGATACTTGCTGAACAGCATTTCCAACAAACTGGCTGCACAACGAATGAATGTGCAGTCCAGATGGGTAAGATATTGAATATAGAAAAGATATTGATTGGCAGTTTCAGTAAACTATTAAATGTATATAGTATCAATGTGCGTTTAGTTGATATAGAAACCGGAGTAGCAGTCATGGCTGAGACAGTAAGCTTTTCTGCAGTAGAAGAGATGTCTGTAAAGATAAAAGAATTGGCTGCTAAAATTGTTGACAAGGCGGTAGCACAATGAACAAATTAATCATTACCTGCGGGCTGCTGATAAGTCTTTTATTCCTTTCCTCATATGTATCTGCTGGGGTAGAAGAAGTGAACCAGCCTGCACCTGATTTCAAACTGAAGCTGCTTTTTGGGAAAAACAGCTTAACCCTTAACAAGCTATTAACCCATAAAGACAAACAAAATGTGCTTGTTTTAAGCTTTTTTGATACTGATTGCGAACCCTGCCTGAAAGAAATGCCTTATTTGCATCAGCTTGCTCAAAAATATCAGGATAGGGATGTAGGGATTTACTTAATCAATATTGATAAAGCTACAAATGAAGTGGTTGAGGATTTTGTGAAAAAGAATAACATCACCCTACCAGTGCTTTTTGACCCTTATGGGCTGCAATCTGGTGCAAGATATGGGGTTATAGTCAAGCAGACAGCCTCAATACCAAAATTGTTTTTAATTAACAAGAACGGTTATATAAAGAAAATCTACAGCGGCTATATGGAGAACATGGTAGAAACCTTTAGCAAAGAAATAGATGCCCTTTTGATAGAAAAAAAAGAGCCAAGGGGTAAAACAGATACACTGACCATTCTTTTTAGTAACTCTACTAATGGTTATTTAGAGTCTTGTGATTGTGCAGAAAATCCGTTTGGCGGGATTGTGCGAATGGTAACACTGGTTAATGAGATACGACAAGAAAATCCAACCGTTCTTGTTCTTGATAGTGGCGATATGTTTCCCCCTCGTCCTGAGCCTTTATTGGCTAAATATATGCTTTTAGCCATGGAAAAAATTGGGTATGACTTAATTGCACTTGGTGATCAGGAACTAATTTTTGGTACTGAATATATCAGGAAAGAGATTGAAAAAAACAAGTTGCCTTTTTATTCAGCCAATTTAACCACTTGTCAGGATGGGACATGTAGTTATTTAGCCCCATCGCATTTAATTAAAGAAATTGGCAGTTTCACGGTAGGCATTATCAGTATAATCTCTTCAGAGGTTTTTACCTTTTTCCCAAAGGATATTATCAAGGACTTAAAGGTGTCTGATCCTGTTAAGCAGGTTCAAGGTTTTGTGAATAATTTTCGCAAGCAAGTTGACTTACTTGTTGTGGTTTCACACTCTGGCTATGAGGAGGATTTAAGATTAGCCAAACAGGTTAAGGGGATTGATGTAATTATTGGTGGGCATTCCCAAACATTAGTGAAAAACCCCTCTGCCTTGCCTGACACCTTGATTGTGCAGGCAGGAGAAAAAGGGCAATATCTTGGTAAATTGGATATAACAATTGATGAAAACAAGAAGATTAACTTACATCAATATCAACTGCTTCCATTGACCAAAGATATCCCTGATGATAAGGTCGTGCGAGAATTGATTATGGAATATCATCAGAAGGTTGAGGAAGGAAGCGAGTAAGGAGTTAAGAAAAAATAAGTTGTACGCCAAGAGCCACTCAAGACGATTGGATGGCAAGGCGTGAGAAGCGAGCATACTACTGTTCGTAAGCGACGAACAACGAAGATAAGCCAAGATGAAATCGGTGGCACGACTGTACAAGTTATTTTTTCTTGACGAGTAACTACTCAGCTATCAAGAGATAACTACGAATCGACAGGATCCTTCTTCTCCTTGTCATTCTGGCTTGTCCAGAATCCTTCTTTCCTTAAAATCGCAAAAAAACGCGAAAAATTCTGATTCACAAATTCATTCTGATTATTAATTTTCGCGGGTTTTCGCGTATTTCGTAGTTTTTCCGTCCAATATAACTACAAGTAGTTACCGTATACCCTTGTGTCTCCGTGGTAAATTCCTTTACCTGAGTAGTTACTCTTATTTTTAAGTATATTTATAATTTTTGTGCCTTCGTGGTTAATTCCGATTGCACAGGTCGAACCTTTTTACTATAAAACGGATTTCACTCATTATCATAACCTCCTAAAGTTATATTCAAAACATCAATACCTGCAAGATGTTAAACAAATATCCTGTGATAATAATTGCTACTGTTGTAATTGCAAAGAAAATAAGTATTAATTGTAATTTAATCGCCCGTCGTAACATAATTGCCTCTGGAATGCTCAATGCGGCTATTGCCATCATAAAGCTTAACGCTGTTCCAAGGGGCACGCCTTTTTGAAATAGTGCTACTGCTATCGGCACAATAGCGGCACAGCTACCGTACATAGGTACTCCAAGGATTATGGCAACAGGAACTCCAAATACCCCTGCTTTTTCGATAATTGATTGTATGGTTTCCTGTGGAACATAATTATGTATAAACGCACCAACACCTACACCGACAACCACCCAATACCATATTTTGATAGTAATCGATAATGCCTCATTATATCCGTATTTCAGATGACTGTTAAAATCAGGATATTCTGTTGTAGTATTATCCACATCGTATTGATTGGTGAATAAATCGGTGTTTATATATTTCTCTAATCTTAATTTACCTAAAATTATACCTGCCGTAATCCCAATTGTCAACCCGCTTATTACATATAATACGGCAATTTTCCAGCCAAATGAAGCAGCCATTAATACGACAAGATATTCGTTGATTAACGGCGACACAATAAGAAAAGTAAAGGTAACCCCTAATGAAATACCGGCAGACACCATCCCAATAAATATTGGAATTGATGAGCAGGAGCAAAAAGGTGTTACGGCGCCCAAGAGAGCTGCAAAGAAATAGGCATTAAATCCTTTTTTATTCAACCATAATTTGAGCTTATGCTGAGGGAGATACGAACGAATCACCCCGATAACAAATATTATTACAAATAATAAGAACAGGATTTTTACCGTATCATATATAAAAAAGCTCAGTGCTTCGCCGAGCCGCGAACCGGAAGCAAGCCCAAATATATCAAAAACAATCCAATTACTGAATTTCAACAACATGATTTGCCGCCTTTTTTATCTTTTGATCCGCAACCGCAGGACTGCTGTTTTGATTTTTCTTCAAGTTTCTTGTCTAATTTGTCCATAATTTTAGACAGCAACCCCTTTTTCGCTTTTTCTTTCTCTTTGTCGTCTGATTTTTCTTCTTGCATAATAAAAAACCTCCTAAAGTAAAGTAACTCAATCTTCCAGATTGAGCAATAATCACAAGCAATATGCTTGTGGTGCTTTTTGTTTTTTGTAGCTGTGAATGATTACAACATCGTTTACCTTCTGATACTACAGAATTCCCCTAATGGGTAACCGTTCACACCCTCTAGGGAAATGGGGACAGCACCCCATTTCCCAATATTATTCCTTCCTCAGCACCTTTCCACAAAGCTTTCCCATACATTCACCGTGATCCACAGTTAGCTGACCATTCAAGATAACACAATCAATACCTGTTGGATAGCTCAGGGGTAATTCATATGTAGCTGTATCATTTATGGTTATTGGATCAAAAACAACCATATCCGCAAAACACCCTTCCTTTATCTGCCCGCGATCACAAATTCCAAGTGTATTTGCAGGCAAAAGGGTCATCTTCCAGATAGCCTCTTCCATGCTTAAAATTTTTCCCTCTCGAACATAGCGGCTCAGTATCCTTGGGAATGTTCCAAAACCTCTGGGATGAACCATGTCTTGTGCTAAAATTCCATAGGTTGCCCGTGAAGAGGCATCTGAACCAATCATCATATAAGGCTTTTTCAGGATTTGTTGCAGGTTATCCTCACTCATGCTGAAAAATATTGCTTCTGTCTTACATTCCTCGCTTATCAGAAAGTCGAATAATGATTCAATCTTACCCTGCATCAGTTCAGATAATCGCTTGCCTTCCCAACATTTATTTGCCTTGTTCCAGACTGCGGAAATCATAACTGTATTCCAATCCCTTTGGTGTTCCTGAGTTAATTGCGAAATCAGTCTGTTCCGTATTTCCACATCCCTCAGCCGTTCCATCTCCTTACCCGTTCCCCCCTCATACATCCATGAAGGGAGAACCGCATCCAATCCAGTACCCCCAGCGGTATAAGGGTATCTATCTACTGTAGGGGCAAACCCCCGTGTTTGCCCTCCTGTCTCAAGTTTATCAAAAGCAGCCTGCAATTTTGACCAATTCCTCTGACCAGAGGTTTTGAGGTGAGAAATATGGACATGAACCCCGCTCTCTTTGCCTATAGTCATTGCCTCCTCAATTGCTTCTAATAATTGATCGCCCTCGTTTCTCATATGTGTGGTATAAATGCCATTAAATCCGGCTACAATCTTGCATAATTCTATTAATTCATCCATAGGTGTAAAACAGCCCGGGGGATAAATGAGCCCTGAAGACATGCCAAAACACCCAGCATCAAGAGATTCCTCAAGCAGGGATTTCATTTGGGAAGCCTGAATATCTGTGGCAATGCTATCTGCATAACCCATCACAGAGGTACGAATATTACCCTGTCCGACAAGGGCAACGATGTTTATTCCAATACCTGTATTCTCAAGCACCTTAAAATAATCAGCCATGGATTTCCAAGCACATGAAAATCCAAAATCCTGGCAAATTTCTTGTCCCCGTTTGAGTGCCTCGTCGTATCGCGGGGCAGCAGACATGCCGCAATTACCAATTACCTCAGTAGTTACGCCCTGTCGTATCTTGCTCTCGCTACGGGGATTAGCCAGAATGGTAAAATCAGAATGGCTGTGCATATCTATAAAGCCCGGACAAACCACCCTGTCAACAGCATCAATTGTCATCAATGCCAAGGAGTCTATTGCCCCTATTTTGACAATCCTTTCCCCCTTAACCCCTATATCAGCCTTATAGCCTGCATTTTTTGTTCCATCGAAAATTTCTGCGTTTTTGATCAGCAAATCATATATCATAATAAAGATTCCTCACAATAATTCGCAATGGCAGTGAAGTACTCAATAGTTATGATACCACAAAATCTATGTTTAGTCAAGTGGTTTTTACAGGAGGGATAATTGATGCGGCCGTAGAGACGCAAATGCACTTGTGCCTCTACGACACCCTGATTTGAACCAGTCCCATATTTACTTAAAAAATATTGGAATGATCAAAATAGCCACAAGATTAACCACCTTGATCATGGGATTGATTGCCGGACCTGCTGTATCTTTATAAGGGTCACCAACCGTATCTCCGGTAACCGCAGCTGCATGGCATGGAGAACCCTTGCCCCCATGGTTTCCTTCTTCGACAGGCTGTTACGAAATAGAAAGTTGACTACCACCAGAATCCATAGAAAGCCCTATTATCATTTGTATTATTTCTTTAAAAGTTTTCCTTGCAATATAAAATTCTTAATTTTTAATCAATACAGAATCAATTTGTTTAACATTATTTGATTTTTGGGGTTATTTAATAGAATCCTCTTAATTTAGCAGGATTATTTAAGATGTTAGGCATAATTCTAAATCAATTTT
>MNYI01000140.1 GCA_001873945.1 Candidatus Desantisbacteria bacterium CG2_30_40_21 | reverse complement strand
ACATTTTTTACATTGAGTGTTATAATATTATTTATGAATAAAAAGCAACGAGAAAGTACAGCAAAACTTCTCTATGATATAGATATACTCAAGTGGGGCATAAATTGCGTTTTTCGCTGGTCTTAATCAACGATAGCTGTGTTGTTCAGGTTCGCAATAGTACACTATTGCGAACCTTCACGCCTTGCTCTCCTTGATTAATCCTCACCGAAAAAATCGTAATTTATGCCCCACTTGAGTATAGAATTTGTAACACATGGGGAAACATCCCATATTCCCCCTGATAATGCGGGATGTTTTCCTGTCTTCCACATGGATCTACCATGGGGGCTAATCTGCAACACAAAACACCATCACCTTTTTCTCTATTTTGCTCTTGATTCTTTGACTGACTTCACTCTTAATATTGTGAATTTTGCAGAAGTCTTTAATGTGCCCAATTTGAAATGAGTCGGAGGCATTCTCCAACCATATTTGAATTATAATTCTTAAGCTTTTCCCTTGAATTCCGTTCCGCAGCATTAGCTTTTTCCTTTGCTTCAACAGCAGAAACAAGGCTTTTCCCATAATCTTTTGCCTTTTGAGCTGCATCAGAGAGTTCCAGTGCTTCCTCTGCTTCTTTTAACCAGACAGGTTCATATTTAGCTGCTTCAGCTGCCTTTGCTCTGGCAATTGCTTTTTTTGCATCAGCTATAGCATAATCTGATTCCTTGTTATAAGCATCCATAATCAAGGAAATTCGTTCCTCAACCCGTAGTGACCGTTCCTGATACAAGTCCTTTTCTTTAACAACAGTTTTCCTTTCTTTTTCAGTTTCTTTTTTGCCACGGACAGCCATTACCTTGTCTTCTTCAGCCTGTTTCTTTGATTCTTCAAGTAATTTCTTTTCCTCTGCAAGCTTTTTTTTATCTAATTCCACAACTACAAGTTTATTTTGCAAGTCTGCTATTTTCTTTTGAAGTTCAATAGTATCTTTTTCTGATTGTAGAATCCTTTGCTCAGCTTCAGAAGACACCTGTGGAGAGGAGGCTATTTTTTTCTTTTCATCTTTTATTTGCTGAAGTTGTTCTTCTACTAATTGTTTTTCATTTTTAAGCCGTACCTTTTCATCCTCAATCACTTTTTTTTCTTCTGCCAATTTACTTAGCTCATGGTTTATTGTTTCCTCTGGCTTAACAACTGCAACCACTACCGGTTCATGCTTTATTTCTTTTATGGCTTGAGTTTTAGCTGGTTTTTTAGGCTTAACTGCTGATGAAGATATATACGAAGGTAAAGAAACATCCTTGTTTGCAGCAATAACGGATTGCGGTTTAACAGGCTTAAGTAGTGGCAGACCTACATGTCTGGCCAGTGGTTGCGGAGTAACCTCTTTAATAATAGGCACAGGCTTTACTGCCGGTATTTTTTCATGTTTTTCAAGTTCTTCAGGTTTAACCCTTACTCCTGATACAGGTGGCTCTTTTAATTCCTGTTTTGCGATGTTTACTCCCTCAACAGGCATTTCTTCTACATCACTTATCTCAGTAGTAGAAGCAACCAATAGAACAACAAATGTAGCCGATGAAATAATAAATAATCCAATAACTGAAGGCAATAACCATCGTTTCATAGAAAAATCCTCCATTCTATTATTTACAACACAGTATATCAAAATTTGCAGAAGATGTCAAGTATTTTTTTGGCATGAGCCAACAATTCTCATTTTGACTTTTTTCGCCTTTTATGGTATAATTTACACCAATGGTCAGCCCGCTGGCTGAGGATAACAGAGTAACAAGGATAAGTTTGCCCTGCCCTCCCGCAAGACTCGCCCCTGTTCGTCTCAGGTTGAAATTTCCTATTGACATTGGCCAGAATTTATGTTAAAATTCTGTAACTACTCAATAAATCGTAACTGTTACTAAGGGGGTATCCATGACCAGACGAATAGAGTTCTATGCGATAATGGAAAAGTGTAAGGATTTTTGTAAAAAAAAGATTAGAGAGATTATGAGCCGTGATGTGGTTACGGTTAAAGAAGACGGACAGTTTCTTGAATTTGCTACAGATATTGAGATGTACGACTACCTTTCGTTCCCTGTAATAGATAAAGATAACGAATTGGTTGGTATAATCTCCCAGACAGATATATTAAAACTCATCCTGTTCCATGGCTCAACCAGAAATAGATTATTGGTTGAAAAATGCTTTCTGGGAATTCCGAGCATTCGCTCAATTATGAGCCTCCATCCCATAACCCTTTCTCCTGATGATACGGTAGATGAGGCTGCATACCTCATGTTTGAACATAAGATACAAAGTATTCCTGTAGTTGAAAACAAACGCGTTGTAGGTATCGTTGGCAAGATAGATGTTGTTGGTCGTATCTTAAATATGATGGGGCTGTAGGAAGAGTAGATGGAGTTATAATCATGGAAATCATCCTTACCATAGGAATAATATTATAGGACTTACGCAAAATGAGAAAACACCTACCATATATGGTATTTTTGAAAAGTAATACCCACCAGATGTGGTATGCAAAGTGCTGTTTTGCGTAAGTCCTATATTAATCCTTATCAAGCTCATTGGAGAGGTTTTTGAAAGGATACGCCTTCCGTCTATCTTTGGGGAGATTATACTGGGGGTTATTCTGGGTCCCGGGCTGGGGCTTATTATTCTTTCTACCCCAGATGGTATTCTTACCCATTCTGCTGCGGTAATTAAACTTCTTGGAGAGATAGGAATTATCTTTTTGTTGTTTTCTATAGGATTTGAAAAGATTGAATTGGAAAGGCTTGCTGGTTCTATTAAAAGATCCTTGCCAATAGCTGTTTTCGGAACAATCTTTCCCTTTCTTGGCGGATTTCTGGCAGCAATCGTCTTTTCATCAACGATTTTTCATCAATCAATAATCAATGGAGCATTGCTGATTGGTCTGACTATGTCTATTACCAGCATTGGGGTTAGCCTTCGTGCCTTGATTGACATGAGGTATTTGGCTACTGCGGCTGGAAGTACCATCCTTATTTCAGCTAACGGATCGAATGCTTGTGGAAGAAGCAAATTTTGCGTTCATTATAGGCATACTCTTTATCCTTGCTTGTCTTACAGAAAAAATGGGATTGAGTGCTATTGTTGGTGCTTTTTTATTTGGTATCTCTATATCCATGATCCCAAGATTCAAAACAGAAACAATGAGTTATAGGATAAATGGTATTTCCAATGGATTCTTTGTCCCATTCTTTTTTCTCAATATTGGGCTTTTGTTTGATGTTAAGGCTATGGGTAATGTAGGGTTATTTGGGGTAGTACTTGCCCTTTCAACTAACATCAGTCAGATTATGGGCGGGTTTATAGGCGGAAAGATAAGCAGGTTTAATCTTAAGGATTCATTGATTATTGGCATTGCCCTTGTTCCAAAAAATGAATTGACCTTGATTATTGCCTCGGTTGGTTTGAATATGGGGATACTAACCAAAGATATTTTTTCTGCCATAGTGCTTGTAGTCATTGTCTCTGTTTTGATTACACCATTGATGTTGCGATTTGCTATCAGAGATAAGGAGGTTATTGATGAATAAAAAAGGATTTACCCTGATTGAATTAATGGTAGTAGTGCTTATTATTTCTATCATTGCTGCCTTAGTTGGACCAACCATCTTTAGGAAGATAGGGAAATCAAAGCAGGTTGCAGCTCAGGCACAGATTGAGATGTTTGGTATGGCTCTGGATAGTTATCGATTGGATAATGATGATTATCCATCCGAGCTTGCTGCCCTTCAGGAAAAGCCAACCAATCTGATTAATCCTGAAAAGTGGGATGGTCCATATCTTAAAAAAGAAACACCTAATGATCCATGGGGGAATCCATATGTGTATATATGCCCTGGCAAGGTAAATCTTACCTCCTATGACCTGTTATCCTATGGAGCAGATGGAAAAGAGGGAGGTGAGAACGACGCCAAAGATATTGTCAGCTGGAAAGGGTTGGGGAAATCTGTGATGTAATTTTCAAACATACCTGCATGAAACCAAATGCCCTGTTGAAACCTCTGTTAATACTGGTTCTGTTGTTTTGCATTCTGGTTTTGCTTGAGGACATCGGGGATGAAATCTACAGCCTGACGGTGGATTAATCGGGCTGGGAACATCACCCTTGAGGATAACCCTATTAGAAATGCGCAAGCCCGGAATAGATGAAAGAAGGGCACAGGTATATGGATGCAATGGATTGGAATATAATTTATTCACAGAACACAATTCAACAATCTTTCCCAGATACATCACCGCTACTTGATGACTTATCTGTTTAACCATACGAAGGTCATGAGAGATAAAGAGATAGCTTAATTGAAACTGCTCCTGCAAATCCATTAAAAGGTTAATTATTTGTGCAGCAACAGAGACATCAAGCGAGGAAACAGGTTCATCGAGTACCAAAAGATGAGGATTTGTAGCTAATGCTCTGGCAATCCCTATCCTCTGCCGTTGTCCACCGCTAAACTCATGGGGATAACGATTTTGACATGTAGGGGATAACCCTACTAATTCTAACAGATATGAAACCCTTTCCGCTTTTTCTTTTCCTTTAACTATTTTGTGAATAGATAAGGGTTCAGCGATAATATTACCAATATTCATTCGTGGATTTAGCGAACCAAAGGGATCCTGAAAAACCATCTGCATTCTTGCTCGCATCTTTCTTAGTTTTTTATAATCCATACCAAGAATATCATTGCCATCAAAAAAAACATTTCCGCCTGTAGACTCCAATAACCTCAGTACCAATCTGGCTGTGGTTGATTTCCCACACCCGCTTTCTCCCACCAATCCCAATGTTTCCCCCCTTTTTATGCTAAACGAAACATTGTCAACGGCAAATA
The DNA here is from genome assembly GCA_001873945.1 of Candidatus Desantisbacteria bacterium CG2_30_40_21. Lineage (GTDB taxonomy): Bacteria > UBA9089 > CG2-30-40-21 > CG2-30-40-21 > CG2-30-40-21 > CG2-30-40-21. The sequence continues at coordinate 404 of MNYI01000140.1, read as the reverse complement.
CTTGCAGATGCTTACTAAATAATCCCTGCTCTATTTGAAAATATTTTTTCAGGTGTTGGACTTGAAGCAACATAATAATTTTCTCCTATTGTAGGAACAGAAACCTCTGCTTTGACACAATTTTTCTCCATTTGAGTGTAATTTTAGCATATAAGGATAATTAAAGTCAAGCAAAATTTTTGGGAAAAAGTCAGAGGACAAGATGGGCAGCAATTCTCATTATGGTAAAATGGATAAGGGGGAGATATGGAGATTAATCGGTAGGACAGGCATTCTTGCCTGTCATCTGCAACAGGACAGGCAGGAATGCCTGTCCTACCAACAATTCTGTTGATAATCGACACCATCTCCTCTATTCCCTTATTCCCCTTTGAACATAAGTTTTGCCATAATGAGAATTGCTG
>MNYI01000013.1:14921-30137 GCA_001873945.1 Candidatus Desantisbacteria bacterium CG2_30_40_21 | reverse complement strand
TGGTTTATATCCGCTTAATCCTAATATTATCAAGGGGCTAAAACAACAATCAGCCGAGCCGAATGCCTATATCTGGACCATACCACCAGTGGTCTCAGACAGGTTATCGGTTACGGTCTCAGTGGTTGATTCTAAGGGCAATCGGGCAATAGATAGCAGTAATGGATATTTTATTCTCAAATCTGATACAGCTATGAAGGATAAAAAGGCACCACTCTTGATTTTGCTAAAAGGCATAACCGATAAAGAATGCCTGATGGGTGGGGCAAAATTAGATCTTGGCTGGTTGATTTCCGGTGGTATCTCGCCGTATACAGTAGATTTATACTATTCAATTGACAATGGAAAGACATATTCTGTCATTGATAGCAATCTGTCTCAAGCCTCGTACCCATGGATTTTGTCAGTGGTTGATTCTAAGGGCAATCGGGCAATAGATAGCAGTAATGGATATTTTATTCTCAAATCTGATACAGCTATGAAGGATAAAAAGGCACCACTCTTGATTTTGCTAAAAGGCATAACCGATAAAGAATGCCTGATGGGTGGGGCAAAATTAGATCTTGGCTGGTTGATTTCCGGTGGTATCTCGCCGTATACAGTAGATTTATACTATTCAATTGACAATGGAAAGACATATTCTGTCATTGATAGCAATCTGTCTCAAGCCTCGTACCCATGGATTTTGCCACAGGTTGATTCTCAAGCCATTCGTATCAAGGCAATTGCTACAGATACTTTTGGTGAGAGGACAACTACAGTAAGCGAAACATTCAAAATAGATGCCACATCGCCAACCGTGGTTTATACCAATATTCCGGATGGGCAAACAGGCATTGAGACAGGGATAATGCCCTTTGTTATCCAGTTTAGTGAAAAAATGGATGTAAACCAGCAAGATATTTTTGGCATTACCCCATTTGCCAGCCATACGGTCAGCTGGAATGGTACCGGGAATATTCTTACCATTATCCCAAATATCTCCCTGCCGGATGCAACCTATACCCTGAGCCTTCATATCACGGCAAGGGATGTGGTGGGTAATAATTTAACTCAAGGGTACAAGTGGTCGTTTAAGACGGCTAAAGAGGACGAAATATCTAATGTCAAGGTGATAAATACGGCTAACTTTGGGCTTTCGATAAGTGGTGCTTATAAATATACCTCCAATCATGGGGATAATATCAGCTTTGGGCTGGAGATATTAAATACAGCAGGTGTTCCATTAGTCCCATACAGGATAATACCTGTAACGATTAAGAAGGGGAAGGGAGTCTTTACGATAGAGGCATTTTATATTGGTAGTCAATCCATTGCCAGCGAGGGCATCAAACTAATGATGATTGGTGATGGCAAGCCATTCTATACTAAGTATAACCCCTATCCTAAGGAATGGGTTTCTCCATTGGCGGTAGTGGTTAAAACAGATAAGGGTACGATTTATCAGGGCGATTTCGTAACCCTTAGCTTAGTGGTGTCAACCCTTTTTCTTCCGCTTGATATGCGAGAGTTAAGCTTTGATAATGCAATTGGCGATCTGAGAATGCGAGATAGTACAGGCAATGTAATCTTCCAGTGGAGCAAGCAGAATTTAGCTGGAGGAAAGACCGTAAGCCTTCCGGATAATGGGACAAAGATATTACTTCAATCCACCTGGCTGGCAGATAAGACGGGTGAATTCGTGCTTGATGGCTGGTTGAATAAAAGCAGTATTTATCCACAGATACAGTGCTCAGGATTAAGGTTTGAGGTGCAACAGCCGCGGCTTGGGATACTATCGGGCAAGGTTACTGATATTGTGACCAGACAGCCGGTACAAAATGCTACAGTAACCATTGGTAACAGTAGCGTAATCACAGATAGGAATGGGGACTATCGTTTCATAGATATTGAACCCGGAATATATGCGTTAGGGATTCAAGCCAGGGGGTATCAGCCATATAAAAGAGAGCAGATGAACATAAAGAGGGGTGAGCAAAGGCAGGATATAGCCATGAACTCTACAAGTGAACTCCAGTTTTCTATTGTTCTGGACAAGAATGGGTTTGGTGTGGATGAATCTATTGTAGCTATAGCTGTACTCTCGTGCAGCGGGACAAGGACAATAACTGTCAGTGGGTTAAGTCTGGAATCTGAATCTCTGTCTCTGGAAATAGAAACACCCACACACCAAATAGTGCGATACATTGGCCCATTTTCGAGTGGGCTGCCGCCGGTTATTACCCTCAAACCGGGTGAACAAACAAGCCTGAAATTAGAGTTGAGCCATCTGGCTTTTGGCAATAAACTTGAGCTTATCTCAGGTTATAAGATTACTTCTCCGGGCAAATATACCCTGAAGACAACCTACAACTCCTGGGGAAACCAACCAAAGAGATGGATAGGAAAATATGAGGCAAATCCAGTAGGATTTGAAATTGGGATGACTTCGGTTAAGACAGATACTGTCGAAACATCGATGCCACAATCAGGGACAACAAGTGCTGCTACAGATGTGGTTCAGCCACTTGTTACGATCACGCAGCTCATGGATTGGGAGATGCAGATTACAGCCCGAAGCGGACAAATAACCAGTACAGCTATTCTGGGGATGTATGCCGGGGCAAGTAATGGCTTTGATGCGGAGTTTGATGAACCCTTGCCGCCAGCACCAGCAGATAAGGCGTATCTTCAGGTGTATTTCCCGCATAAAGACTGGGGGATGGTGTTTGAAAATTTTAGTCGGGATATTCGAGGATATGCTACAGATACTACCATAGGATTTGAGGTGAGGACATCATTAAGTGACGCTATCACCCTTTCCTTTATGGGGATTCCATCAAGGTATGATGCTATCCTCAAGGATATAGATAACAACCAATCATGGGATTTAAGAACAACAGCTAAATGGAACCTACAGGGCAGAACACTCTACAGGCTTGAGTTGAGCCTCAAAGCTACTGCGGGAGGTGTTACACAGGCAAAGAATTCATCCCATACCTTTGGTCAGGGCTGGAATCTCATTTCTGTACCGATTGGCTCCAATCAACAGGCGAGCAGCATTTTCAAGAACACCCATTATTTGTATGGCTATAATCACACCAAGCAAGGATATGAGGATGCAGCCACGATTGTAGGTGGAAATGCCTATTGGTTAGGGATGCTTGGTACAGCTACGATTGCTGTGGAAGATAATCCCACAGTTAAGGAAATTATCCTTCCCTTAAAGCCGGGCTGGAATATGATTGGCTGTCCGTTTAATTTTGTCCCGGATTGGTCAAGGGTATTGGTTGAGAGGAATGGGGTGAGGAAGGGCTTGAAGGAGGCAGTAGATGCTGGCTGGGTTATGGATATTTTATACGAATATAAGAATGGCAATTATCAATTAGCCTCTGGAATTAAACCATGGGGAGGATATTGGTTTGCGGCACTTGTTGAGTGTAGTTTGATTGTGCCTGATATATCAGTCAATATCCTTCAGGCAGCACCTCTGGAGAGGATAGGGATAAACCTGCCAGAGGTGCTACCTCATGCCCCTACAGTTGATAGTTGGCAGGTGGGGCTGCATGTTACTGCCGGGGGGTATAAGGACATGGCAAATTATGGACCACGATTTGGCGTGAATCGCAGCTCATCCCCCGGGCTTGATGTAGCTGACAGGCCGGAGCCGCCAGAACCGCAAGGAGGCTTTGTTACACTTTACTTCACACATCCGCAGGAGGGTGTATTCAATAGATTTGACTGGGATATGAGACCACCCGGGAGTACTACCACCTGGGAATTTGAGGTGAAAACTAACCTGTCAGAAGAGAAAATAGCCATTACCTGGGGCAAGGAATATCTGCCACAGGGCTATTGTCTGTCGTTGATTGATATGGATAGTCAGAGTCAGACAAGCATAGTTATGGATAAAGAGAATGATTATACCTACACCTGCCCACAGTATCAGGGTTTATCAGTGAGGCATTTTATGGTGCAGGCGATAAAGCAGGAAACAGCAGGTGTACAGGTTGGGAAGATTGGTGACTTTAATGGGCTGAAGATATGGCCTAATCCAGCTACAGGGAAACCAATGTGTTTTGATAAGATTAACGGGAAAGCGAACTTGAAGATATTGAGTCTGGCTGGTGAATTGGTCAAAGATGTTGATGTTGATACATCATACAAATGGAATCTTGATAATGATGGTTATGAGCCAGTTGCCAGCGGGTTGTATATTTATATCATAAGCGATGGGTTGGGAAATAAGCGAGTGGGAAGAGTGGCGGTGATAAAATAAACCGTAGGGAACGGTCGCAACCATTCCCTGCATATACACAGGAGGTATTGTATGATAAACACAGCATCGATATTGACAGGGGCATGTATTTTGAGTATACTGCTAAACATGTCAGGAAATGCAGAGGCAACAAGTAGCAAGGCAGGCACAAAGGGTGGGCAATTTCTCAAGATAGATGTTGGAGCAAGACCCGCAGCAATGGGTGGTGCTTTCGTAGCAGTTGACGGAGATGTGAATGCTATTTGCTGGAATCCAGCCAGTCTGGGTAGTATTAAACATCAGGAATTTACCTTTATGCATAATGAATGGCTCAATGATGTCAGGTATGAGTTTGTGGGCTATGCTAAACCAATAAATGATAATCGAGTGATTGCCGGTGGAATCACCTATTTGGGAAGCGGAAACATAGAGGGATGGAAGGATCAAAATACCCAAGATGACTTTTCAGCCGGGGATATGGCTGTAACCATGAGTTACGCTCGCAAAATGAATGAACAAATGCTGGTTGGGGCCAATGCCCGGCTTATTCACCAGAAGATCAAGAACAGCACTGCTGCTGGGGTAGCCATGGATATGGGGATATTATATTCAACAAGGGTCAAGGGATTGAATGTTGGTGTTGCCCTGCGAAATCTTGGGACAAGAATGAAATTTGAGAATGAGGCAGATAGTCTGCCGCTGGAGCTTAAGGGTGGTATTGCCTTTAATATGCCCAATAAAAAGTCGTTATGTGTTCTGGATATTACCATACCTATAGACAATGCCGTAAGGATAAATACTGGTGTAGAGTATCATCTGACACCAAAACTTAGCCTGCGGACAGGATATAACTCTAATAATGACATAGATAAGGGCTTGAGTGCAGGCATAGGATTTGGCACAGAAGGGCTCCAGTTTGACTATGCCTTTGTACCTTATGGGGATGTGGATAATACACATCGGGCATCGATTGGGAGAAGATTTTAGGTAAAACCGTATGTATAGTGGTCAGGTTGTTTAGGCTGAAGGAAGAAAATGCCCTAACAGCCTATCTCCCCCTTCCGTCTTTCCCCTTCAGGCTGAATACCTTCAGCCTATATCCGACAAAGGTAACCGTTCACACCCTCTAAATGACAGCCGCAAGAAGGACAATCCTTGTCCTCACGAAAGTGGGGATTCGTACTCCCGTGAACGATTAAACGGTTACAAATACAAAAAAAGCAGGGAAATACAATTATTCCCTGCTTTAATGGCTTTGTTTCATTACACAAATTATTCTACCAATTCAATAACCGCCATGCTTGCAGCGTCCCCCATTCGTGTACCAATTTTAATAATTCGAGTATAACCACCCGGATGTGTTTGAAATCTTGGTGCAATTATCTCAAAAAGTTTTTTCCCTATAACAGCATCCTTGACATAGGTAAGTACTATCCGTCTGGCGTGTAAATCTCCGCGTTTAGCAAAGGTAATGAGCTTATCTACCAATCTTACCATTGCCTTAGCCTTAGCCAGAGTAGTTTTTATTTTTCCATGTCTGAAAAACTCTGTAGTAAGATTATTAAGCAATGCCTTGCGTTCAGATGCGGTTCTGCTTAATCTTGCTATTGAATTTAAGTGTCGCATATTTATCCCCTTTACTCTTCGTTCAATTTTTCCATTAAAGGAAGATACTCTTTCATCCCAAGTGTAAGATTATACATCCTCAATTTCTCTTTAATCTCGGTCAAAGATTTTTTCCCAAAGTTTCTTGTCTTAAGCATTTCCTGTTCTGTTCTAGTAATTAACTCCCCAATAGTATTGAGCTCCGAGCTTTTAAGACAATTTGCAGACCTTACAGAAAGCTCCAATTCCTCCACAGTCATGCATAACAATGTCTTTACCCTTTCTTCTTCCCTATCAACATCATCCTCAATTTCTTTTTCCTCAACCTCAGAAAAGTTGATAAATATAGCCAGATGATCTTTTAGTATCTTAGCCGCATAAGCTATTGCATCTTGAGGAATAATTGTCCCATTTGTCCAGACATCCAAGATCAACTTCTCATAATTGGTCACCTGACCAACCCTGACACCCTCAACCTTATAAGCAACCTTAATCACTGGAGAAAAGAATGAATCTAAGATAATCGTCCCAACAGGTAATCCATCTCTCTTATTATCTTGAGCAAGCACATATCCATATCCATTATCTACTTCCATATCTATTTGAAGTTTTCCATCTGTATCAAGTGTAGCCAGATATAAATCCTTATTAATTACCTCTATGCCAGAAGGACATTCAATATCTGCAGCCGTTACATCCCTTTCCCCCTCAACATTCAAGAAAATATGTTTACTCGATGCATCCTTTTGAATCCTTAAGCATAACTGCTTTATATTCATCAAAAGATCCATAACATCTTCTTTCATTCCTATCACTGTAGAAAATTCATGAAGTGCACCCTCTATCTTTACAGAGGTAACTGCTGCTCCTTCGATATAAGACAGAAGCATTCTTCTCAGTGTATTTCCCACTGTGGTTGCAATCCCTGGTTCAAATGGTTCTGCAATACATTTTCCATAGGTGTTAGTTAAAGTTTCCTCTTCCCACCTTACATTTTTAGGCCTCTGTAAATCTCTTATTCCACACCTGGCACCCATGTAATCAAACCTCCTTAAGTATCTTTCAGCTATACTCAGCGATATTATAAATTGCGATTTTTCTCGGGGTAAAAATTAATCATCAAGAGCAATGGCGCGTAAGGTGAGCAATAGTGTGTACTATTACTCACCTGAACAATGCAGCTATCGTTGATTAAGACCAGCGAAAAACGCAATTTATGGCATTGACTAAGTATATATTCGCAACTATTTAGAATACAATGCAACAATCAAATTCTCATTAATCTCTGTATCAATATCTTCTCTCTTTGGAATACGCAACACTTGAGCAGCCGCATGGTCACTATTAAGCTTTAACCAAATAGGTGTTTTATTAATAGGATTCTTCACCTTATCCCCAACCAACAACTCTCTACTTTTCTCTTTAACAGAAATTACATCCCCCTCATTAACAAGACACGAAGGAATATTTACCCTTCTCCCATTAATCAGTACATGATTATGCCTTACAAACTGCCTGCTCTGAGCACGGGATTCTGCCCAGCCTGCTCGAAAAATTACATTATCCAACCGTCTTTCAAGTAAAACAAAAAGATTATCACCAGTAATCCCTTTTTGTCTGGCCGCAGTAGCAAAGTATAATCTGAATTGCCCTTCTAATATGCCATAAATTGCTCTAGCATTCTGTTTCTCCCGAAGTTGAAGACTATAATCAGATACTTTCCCCTTGCTCTCTTGTCCCTTCAATCCAGGTGGATAATTCTTTCTTAAAACAGCACACTTTTCAGTCACACATCTTGAACCCTTTAAGAAAAGCTTTTTCTGTGCTCGGCGACAAAGTTTACAACTTGGCCCTGTATATCGTGCCATAATATTTCACCTCTTCTATAATATGTCCTATAAGACCTATAATCTTTTTCTACACCCTTCTTCTTTTTGGTGGTCTACATCCATTATGAGGAATTGGGGTTACATCCTTAATCAATTTAATATCCAACCCAGATGCCTGAAGGGCACGAATAGCAGATTCCCTTCCAGATCCAGGACCATTAACATACACAGAAACCTCTTTTACCCCACAATCATTTGCTGACTTTGCCGCCTGACTTGCAGCCATTTGAGCAGCAAAGGGTGTCCCCTTTTTTGTCCCCTTAAACCCAACCGTACCACTGCTTGCCCAAGAAACAACATTACCTATCCTATCAGTTACACTTACAATCGTATTGTTAAATGTAGACTGAATAAAGACATTTCCACTGCCAATATTCTTTTTTTCCTTTTTCTTTCCAACCTTTTTAGTTTTTCCCTTAGTTGCCATTAAATCCTCCAATAAGTCAAATAAGTCCTATAAGACTTATTATCGTCCTGCTACCTTTTTCTTAGCAACAGTATGCCCTCGTTTCCCTCGACGAGTACGGCCATTTGTATGTGTCCTTTGTCCCCTAACCGGCAACCCCTTCCGATGTCTAAATCCTCGATAACACCCTATCTCCATTAATCTTTTAATATTCATGGTCAGTTCTCTGCGAAGATCACCCTCAATCTTATACTCACCCTCTATTATCTGACGAAGTCTATTTACCTCTTCTTCAGTTAGATCTCTCACTCTGGTATCAGGATTAATATTTACTTTTTCAAGAATCTTCTGAGAAGATGGTAAACCAATACCAAAAATATAAGTTAATGCTATCTCTACCCTTTTATCTCTCGATAAATCTACACCAACTATTCTCGCCACATTATCCTCCTACAAATAAAATCATCAATTGTTAATTATTAATTGATAATTCTCCCCTATCCCTGTCTTTGCTTATGCTTAGGATTAACACAAATAACCCTGTTTACACCCTTTCGCCTGACTATTTTACACTTTTCACACAACTTTTTAATTGAAGATCTAACCTTCATTTTTGCTCACCATACCTTTTCCATCTTTTGATCTATATACAATCCGACCACGGGTTAAATCATAAAGTGATAATTCTATAACCACCTTATCCCCTGGCAATATCTTTATAAAATGCATCCGCATTTTACCAGATATATGGGCTTGAATCTTATGTCCATTCTCTAACTCCACCTTAAAAACCGCATTAGGCAAAGCCTCTAAAACCGTTCCCTCTACCCTGACTGCCTCTTCCTTTTTTCCAGAATCCATATCACCCTTAGCCATAGTATCTCCTCAAATGTAACTACTCAGGTAAAGTAATTCACCATGAAGAACACAGAAGTTGATAGGTTTATAGGTTGATGAGTTTATAGGTTAAAGGAACACAGATTCATAAACCATTCCCTTTCCAACCCATCAACCCATCAACTTATCAACTTTTTGTGTCTTCGTGTCTTTGTGGTGAGTAGTTACCCTCAAACAATATCACAACCATTTCTTATCATGTTAAAATCATGGGTCCATTATCAGTAATAACAATTGTATGCTCAAAATGAGCTGACAAACTCCTATCCTCTGTAACAACCGTCCAGCCATCAGGCAAAACCTCTGTTTTATGCCCACCAGCATTAACCATGGGCTCAATACAAAACACCATTCCTGTCTTAATCCTTGGTCCCCTTCCTGATTTGCCAAAGTTTGGAATTGGAGGATCCTCATGTACCTGTTGACCAATCCCATGCCCTGTATAATCCCGTACCACAGAAAATCCATGTTTTTCATTATATATCTGAACTGCCGCAGAAATATCATGTAAACGATTATGCTCCACAGCCTTCTTTATTCCTTCATAAAGAGATTCTTCGGTCACAGTTATTAATTTTTCTGCTTCTGAGGAAACCCTGCCTATCTTCAAGGTACTGGCTGCATCACCACAATACCCCTTATACCTTACCCCAACATCAATCTTTAATAGCTCCCCTTCCTTAATCTTCTTAGTTCCAGGGATACCATGAACAACCTCATAATTAATTGAAGTACATATATTCCCGGGAAACCCATGATACCCTAAAAAGGCTGGCTCCCCTCCCCTTTTCACAATGTACTTTTTAGCTACATCAGCAATATACTGTGTCGTCATCCCAGATTCAACAATATTTTGCAGGTGTCGTATCACCTCACTAACTATCGATGATGCATCTGCTATCTTAGCTATTTCTTGCTTTGATCTTCTGATTATCATAATCCCACAACTTTACTTCTTACATCACTTCCAATACACTCACCAATTGCTTGAAGATATTCTCTATTTTCTCTTCTCCATCTATCGCCCTCAAAAGCCCTTTTTGTTGATAATAATCAATCAATGGCTCAGTTGTCTCTTTATAAACCCTTAACCGATTTCGCACCACATCCTCTTCATCATCCGGACGGTGATATAATTTGCCACTACACTGATCACAAATCCCTTTTTTCTTTGGTAGATTAAAATCGATGTGATAATTAGTGCTACAATCTTTACACACCATTCGGCCACACAATCTCTTAACCACCATTTCTTCATTTACATTCAGGCTCAGGACAACATCTACAGGAATACTCATCTCTTCTGTCATCTTATCAAACGACTCTGCCTGAACAACCGTTCTGGGGAATCCATCCAATATAAATCCATTTTCACAATCCTGCTGATTAACCCTATCACCAACAATACCAATAATCACATCATCAGGAACAAGTTCACCCTTGTCCATATATTCCTTTGCCTTTATTCCTAACCCTATTTTATTAACAATTGCATTCCTGAGAATATCACCTGTTGAAATCTGAGGGATACCAAATCGTTCACTCAAACGACTTGCCTGTGTCCCCTTACCTGAACCAGGAGGTCCTAAAAATATTACTCGCAATTTTCTTCTCCCTCTTTGTTTGACAAACGACTCAAATACTATTAAACTTGCCTTATTTATAGGCATTAAAATCTACCCTTTATCTTTCCCTTTTTCATAAAACCATCATAATGACCCATCAAAAGATGAGATTCTATCCGTCGCATAATATCAAGAGCAACACCAACAACAATCAAAATAGATGTTCCCCCAAAATGAAATGGTATCTTCATTGCCCCATACATCAATGATGGTATAAGATTAATCAAAGCCAAAAATATTGCCCCAACAAATGTAATCCTCTTCAAAACGCGTTCAATATGCTCAGCTGTTGGTTTACCTGGCCTGATACCAGGGACAAACCCACCATACTTACGCATATTCTCTGCAACATCTACTGGATTAAAGATTACAGCTACATAAAAGTAGGTAAAAAATACTATAGCCGCAGTTTCTATTACATAGTATGTTGCTCCCCGTCCAGGGGTTAATTGATTGACTATAAACTCCATGACTGGATTGCCTGTTCCACCAAAAAAAGTTAAGATAGTGGCAGGAATAGTAAGCAGTGATGAGGCAAAAATAATGGGAATAACACCAGCCATATTAACCTGTAAAGGAAGGTGAGTACTTTGCCCACCATATACCTTTCTTCCCACCATTCGCTTAGCATACTGCACTATAATCTTACGATGCCCCTGAATCATAGTCACTGTTGCTGCTATAGCTACCAGAATAACCGCTAACCCTATGATAAAAACAATAGGATTCCTTTCACCTGTAAACAAGAGCTTGCCACTCTCAAGAATACCATTTGGAATTTGAGAAATGATATTAGCAAAAATTATAAGAGATGCCCCATTCCCTATACCCCTCTCAGTAATCTGTTCCCCAAGCCACATCACAATAGCAGTTCCAGTAGTCAAGGTAACAATGGTCATGAGATGGAAACCAATACCAGGGGTCAAAACCATACTCTCACCCTGTAGTCCCTGCATATTCTGAATCCAGATACTTACACCAGATGCCTGAATAATACCAATGGCTAATGTTAAATATCTGGTATACTGATTTATCTTCTTCCTGCCTACCTCTCCCTCTTTCTGTATCTTCTCAAGAGAAGGCATTACCTTTGTGAGCAAAGACATAATAATGGATGCACTGATATAGGGCATGATGCCAAGGGCAAAAACAGAAAACTTCTCAAAAGCTCCACCGGAAAACATGTCCAGCATACCAATAATCGTACCCTTTGCCTGTTGGAATATCTGTCCAAGGGCTACTGTATCCACGCCAGGGGTAGGTGCTGCTGCCCCAAAACGATAAATAGCAAGCACAGCAAGACTAAAAAGTATCCTTTTCCTTAGCTCATAAACCTTAAATGGATTAAGTATATTTTCAATTCCCTTCAACCTTATTCTTCCTTCATAACCGTTCAGGCTATATAAAAATACAGTAACGAATCACCAGATTACAAATAATAGCACACGGATTGCACGGATGAAACGGATTGACACGGATAAAAACTTAGCAAGGAAATTCCTAAAAATCCATGAGAATCCACCAAAATCTGTGTCATCCGTATGCTATTCCATTATTCTCTTTCGTGTATTATCTTTATCGTTCCACCAGCAGCCTCTATCTTTTTCACCGCATCCTTACTTGCTGCTTCAACCACTACATGCAAGGGAATATTAATATCTCCTTTACCTAAAATCTTTACACCACACTTTAGTTTTGAGATAGCACCTCTACTCAGGAGTATATCCGTCGTAACTGCATCCCCTGACTCAAACCCTTCCCCTAATCTTTCCACATTAATAATAGCAAATTCTTTTCTATTCCTGCTGAAAAAACCCCTTTTTGGAATTCGGCGTTGAAGCGGCATCTGTCCACCCTCAAACCCTCTTCGTGGTTTCATTCCAGACCTTGCCTTTTGCCCCTTTGCTCCCTTTCCAGCGGTCTTTCCCCAACCACTTCCAATTCCCCTGCCTATTCTCTTAGCCTTTTTCCGCGAACCAGCCGGAGCTTCTAACTCATTTAACTTCATTTTCCACCTCAACCAGATAACACACATTGCTAATCATTCCCCGAATAGCTGCGGTATCATTCTTTATCACTACATCATCTATCCTTCTAAGCCCAAGAACAGCTAAGGTCTTACGATGCTTGGGCACCCTTCCGAAGGCACTCTTTACCAATTTTATCCTTATCTGCTTATTCTCCACTTCATCACCTGTTTCCTTTTCGAAGTTCAACCTTATCCTTTATATTCTTCATCCCTTTTAACCCCTCCAAAGTAGCATGAACTACATTGATTGGATTATTTGTTCCAATAATTTTGGTTAAGACATCACGAATACCAGCTGATTCCATTACTGCCCGAACAGCAGCACCAGCTACAATCCCTGTACCAAGCGCCGCTGGCTTCAGGATCACCCGTCCTGCTCCAAAATGACCTACGAAAAAACATGGTATGGTATTATTATTCAATGCCACAACAATCATGCTCTTCTTTGCCAATTCAACCCCTTTAGCAATAGCACTGGCAACCTCTTTTGCCTTCCCAAGTCCAACACCCACTTGTCCCTTCTCATCACCAACTACAACCAGAGCTGAAAAACCAAATCGCTTTCCACCCTTAACCACCTTTGCTACTCGATTAAGAAAAACCACCTTTTCCTTAAGCCCTGATGATTCTTTTTCTTTCTTTTTTTCTCTTGGACCTCTTCCTCTGTCTCTTCCTCTATTTTCTCTATTTTCTCTTTCTTCAAATGCCATAATCCCTTTACCTCTTATCTACACTAAAAATTGGCATGGTTCAATACATATTCCTTAAATATGTCCCCCGCTATCGGGGATAGGGGGTGGAATTTCTCCTCTTTCAAGCCATGCCTAAAAATTCAACCCTTCTTCCCTTGCTCCATCAGCAAAGGATTTAATTCGACCATGATACAATAATCCACCACGATCAAAAACCACATCCTTTATTCCTTTTTCTAATGCCTTACGGGCAATTATCCTGCCTGCTTCTCTTGCTACCTCTGTCTTTTTCATTCCAGAGGTATCAATACCCTTCAAGCTAGAAACAGCAACAAGGGTTACCCCTTTCTCATCATCTATTATCTGCCCATAGATCTGGTTTAATGTGCGACAAACAGTTAAACGTAGCCTTTCCGGCGTACCACTTATATTCTGTCTCACCCTCAACTTTCTTCTCAACTTAGCATCTCGCTTTGTCTTAACCTTCATTTTTTGTCCCTTCTATGTAACTGCTCAACATCTTGTGAAAAACGATCATCATCCTTTCAGATTCCACAGATTTCAGAGATACAAGATATATCCGCAGATTTTCGCAGATTAATAAGGAAAAGATTACCCCATTATATTCTTTCTCTTCTTTCCATCTTTCTCTAACAATCTGCGTAATCTGCGGATAAAAATTTCTTCCTTTCCCTACTTCTTACCGCCTACCTTACCAGCCTTTCTCCTAACTACCTCACCAACATATCTTAAACCCTTTGCCTTATAGCAATCTGCCTTACGAATTCGACGGATTCTGGCTGCTATTTCACCTACCAATTCTTTGCTAATCCCCATCACCCTTACTCTGGTAGGCTCTGGAACCTCAAAGGTAATACCTTCTGGTGGCTCAAACACAACAGGATGAGAAAATCCAAGGGCGAACACAATATTTTTACCCTTTAATTCAGCTCGATACCCTATTCCCTCAATAATTAGTTCCTTAACAAACCCCTTGGAAACACCATCAACCATATTCTGGATAATAGTTCTGGTCAATCCATGTAGAGATCTATGTATACAACTATCTGTCGGACGAGTTACAACTACCTCATTACCCTCGTGTGAAACATCCATTGAGGCAGGAATTATCCAACTCAACCTTCCTTTTGCACCCTCAACAACCACTTCATCATTATTAAACTTAAAATTAACCCCTGCCGTGATAAGCACTGGTTTTTTTCCAATTCTTGACATTCTACCACACCTCACACAATATCTCGCCGCCAACATTCATCTTCCGACATTCTTTATCTGTTAATATCCCTTTTGATGTAGAAACAATTGCTACACCTAATCCATTAAACACCCTTGATACATTCTCTGACCCTTTATACCTTCGTAGTCCTGGTTTACTTATTCTCTTCAGATTAGTAATTATTTTCTCATTATTTGGTCCATACCTCAAATATACCCGCAGTATACCCTGCTTTCTATCCTCTATTAATTTATAGTTCTTAATATACCTCTCTCTTTTAAGAAGAGAAATTACCTGTGTCTTCAGGTTAGAGGCAGGCATATCTAATTTTTCATGACCAGCCTTATTCGCATTCCTGATTCGAGTCAGCATATCAGCAATTGGATCTGTTAACAACTTAAATCACCTCATTTTAAAATTACCAGCTTGCCTTTCTTACACCTGGTATCTTCCCTTGTAAAGCGAGCATACGGAAACATATTCGGCACATCCCAAACTGGCGTAGATAACCCCTTGGCCGTCCACATAACTGACATCGATGATATTTTCTCACCTTAAACCTTGGCTCTTTGTTTGCCTTGATAATCATTGACTTTTTT
>MNYI01000013.1:0-14908 GCA_001873945.1 Candidatus Desantisbacteria bacterium CG2_30_40_21 | reverse complement strand
CCCCTACACGGCATACACAATAATTTCAACAACTTCATTCTTTTGGACAGGTTACGAACCTGCCCCTACTATGCCCGAAACGGCATACCCAATAATTTCAACAACTGTCTCGACTCTTCATCTGTCTTAGCCGTTGTTGTCAGGGTAATATTCATACCCGTAGCCTTTTCCACCTTATCATAATTAATCTCTGGAAAGATTATCTGCTCTTTAATCCCAAGGGTATAATTTCCATAACCATCAAAGGATTTAGGAGACAAACCCCTGAAATCCCTGACCCTGGGCAAAGAAACGCTTATCAAACGATACAAGAACTCATACATTGCTCGACCCCGCAGCGTAACCATACACCCTATCGACTGTCCTGCTCGCAACTTAAAGTTTGCAATAGACTTTTTCGCCTTAGTCTTTACACCACGCCTTCCAGTAATTTGCCCCAATTCCTGCATGGCAATATCAATTAGTTTAGGATTACCACTTGCTTCACCCAGACCAATATTCAGTACAATCTTCTTTAAGGAAGGCACAGCCAATCTGTTCTTATATCCTGATTCCTTCATCATCTGAGGAACAATTTCGTTATTATATTTTTCTTTTAGAACTACTACAGACATTATTATTTTTTCTCCTTATCCACAATCTCAGAGCATTTTCGACAAATGCGTGATTTTGTTCCACCCTCTAACACCAAATGCCCCAATCTGGTTGATCGATTACAATTTGGACAGATAAACATTACATTTGAAACATGAAGAGATGCCTCTTTGGTCACTATTCCACCAGTTTGTGCCTTTTGAGGATTAGGACGGGTATGTTTCTTAATCATATTAGCCCCTTCAACCAAAACCCGCTGTTTATCAGGAAAGACATGAAGTATTTTCCCCTTCTTTCCCTTATCCTTACCAGCAATTACCTCTACTTTATCACCTTTTTTAACATGCAATCGATTCATATTTTTATCACCTTTTAATAATAAATCCTATAAGTCCTATAGAACTTATACAACCTCTGGAGCCAGAGTAATAATCTTCATAAAATTCCTTGCCCTCAATTCCCTTGCAACCGGTCCAAATATTCTTGTTCCCTTTGGATTGCCCTGTTCATCTACTATTACCACAGCATTATTATCAAACCTTACATACGAGCCATCCTGTCTTCTTATCTGATTAACGGTTCTCACCACCACAGCCTTGACCACATCTCCTGATTTAACCGCAGCACCTGGAATAGCCTCTTTTACTGCAGCTACAATTATATCCCCTACCCCAGCATATCTGGCACTGGATCCTTTCATTACCCGGATACATAAAACTTTTTTTGCCCCGGAGTTATCAGCTACCTCACATCTTGTTTGTGTTTGAATCATCTTTTTATACCGCCTTCCTTATAATCTCTGTTACTCGCCATCTCTTTAATTTAGAAAGTGGTTTTGTCTCCATGATTCGTACCTTATCCCCTATCTTGCACTGATTCTCATCATCATGGGCATAATAACTCTTTTTAACACTAATTATTTTCTCATAAATAGGATGTTTCTTCCGACTGACAACATTCACGACAACCGTCTTATCCATCTTATCAGAAATAACATCCCCTTCTCTTACCTTCCGGTTCCCTCTAACCTGCATCAAACATCTCCTCCATATACCAATGACATGAACAATCCAATCTCTCACCAACGATTATCCATTTATTACCAATGAATATCGGCAACTGATCACCGATTACCATTTACATCTCCATATTTCTAATCAAGGTTAATACTCGAGCAATCCCACGGCGAACAAAACGAATCCTTGATGGATTATCTAACTTTCGGAGTGCAACCTGATGTCTCAGATTTAACAACTCCCTATACATCTCTTTTCTTTTATCATAAAGCTCTTCTACAGTTAATTCCTTCAAATCTCTCAGCTTCATCTTTCTTTTCTCTCCCTTACACGGATAATATTGACACGAAAAATAAGACATTGTTCAAAACTGTTCGCTACGAAAGCACGAAGAATTACACACACAATAGCGTCCACCCCTCTCAAAAGGGGAATACAATCATCAGTAACCAACCTACACCACGATTTCCTCTCCACGAACTACAAATTTTGTGTGCATAGGAAGTTTGTGATTCATTCGTCTCATAGCCTCTTTAGCTACTTCCTTGGTAACACCAGCCAATTCAAACATTATCCTTCCAGGCTTAACCACAGCTACCCAACCACTTGGGGCACCCTTGCCCTTACCCATACGAGTTTCAGCAGGTTTAGATGTAACGGGTTTATCCGGAAATATCCTAATCCAAACCTTTCCACCTCGTTTTATATATCTGGTCATAGCAATTCTTGCTGCCTCAATCTGTCTTTCAGTTATCCATGCTGGCTCTATTGCCTGAAGACCATATTCACCAAAACTCATTTGACATCCAGTATCTGCCATGCCTTTCATTCTACCCTTATGTTGTTTTCTATATTTAACCCTTTTTGGCATCAACATGGCACTCTTCCTCCTGCAATTCCGTTCTATCTATAATTTCTCCCTTAAATATCCATACCTTCACACCAATCAGTCCAAAGGTTGTTTTTGCTCCATAAAATCCATAATCTACATCAGCCCTGATTGTCTGCAAAGGAACCCTTCCCTCACGATACCATTCAGTTCTGGCTATTTCTGCCCCACCAAGTCGCCCGGCACACATCACCTTTATTCCCAAAGCACCATTTCGTAATGCCGTGGTCACAGCCTGTTTCATTGCCCTACGAAAAGCAACCCTTTTGACAAGTTGTTGAGCAATATTTTCTGATACAAGCTGAGCATTAATTTCTACATTCTTTATCTCCTGAATATCTATGAGCAACTGTGCCTTAGTCATAGGCTGAACTATCTTGCGTAGTTTATCTATCTCCTGACCCCCACGACCAATAATTATCCCGGGTCTGGATGAATAAATACTTATCCGCATCTTTTGACCAAATCGCTCAATAACTATCTTGGCAACTCCAGCCTGCTGCAACTTATTCTTAATAAACCTGCGAATCTTTATGTCTTCGATAAGGTCTCTAGAATATGACCTGTCATTAAACCATCTTGATTCCCAATCATAAAGATAATTTACTCGAAAACCAATTGGATGTACCTTTTGTCCCATTTCATACCCCTTCTCTCTAAACAGTAGATATCCCTGTAACCGTACTAATATTCATAACCTGATTTATCATCCAGACAAGTAAAACAACTAATATCATCAAAACCACAATCTTGAGAAAAAAATTCAACTGATCCTTTTTTGTTTTGCTTCGTCGGTACTCTCGATAATATCCAATAGCCTCATATGCAGTAAAAAGCATCACCAAGAACATTAACAAGACATAAAGCCACTCCATAGTTTCTTACCTCCTTTTAATAAGGGAAAAAGCAGGCAATCAGCAGTTATCCACCAACTACCTTAATTCTCCACAACAATTGTTATATGACTTGTCCTTTTTCTGAGTCTATTTGCCCTTCCAAAGCATCTTGGCAACCATCGTTTCAAGGTTGTACCTACATCTGCATAGATAGTCTTAATATACAGATTCTCTTGATCAAGGTTTGCTTGCTTTTGTTTTGCATTAGCCACTGCTGCCGCAAGCACCTTTTCTATTAATCTTGCTGCCTTTTTGGGCAAAAATTTCAATATATTAGAGGCATTGTCCACACTCTTTCCACGAATCACATCCATTACCTGTCTTAACTTTCTCGAAGAAATCCTTAAATATTTTGCTCGTGCCATTGCTTCCATCTTCACTTACCCCTATTTTAATAGTTGACAGGGGTCAGGGGGCAGGGGACAGCTAAAGAAGTTCCCCGCAATTAAATTACCCTGATCCATGCAAACTGACATTATTTCTTTCCGGTCTTTGCTGCCCTATCTGCCTTTGTCCCACTGTGTCCCCTGAAGGTTCTTGTGAGAGAAAATTCACCCAATTTATGTCCAACCATATTCTCTGTTACATATACAGGAATAAACTTTTTTCCATTATGAACAGCAAAGGTATATCCAACAAACTCCGGGGGGATGTCTGACCTTCTTGCCCATGTCTTAAGCACTTTTTTTTCCCCAATTTTATTCATAGTTTCTACCTTTTTCGATAATTTCTCATCAATATATGGTCCCTTTTTGATTGACCTGCCCACAACTATTCCCCCTTATTTCTGCCGTTTCTTAACAATCATTGAAGTAGTTCGTTTATTTCTTCTGGTTTTATATCCCTTAGACAATTGTCCCCAAGGTGAACATGGATGTCTGCCGCCAGATGATTTACCTTCTCCACCACCCAATGGATGATCCACTGGATTCATAACCACACCCCTAACATGAGGCTTTTTACCAAGCCATCTATTCCGTCCTGCCTTACCTATAGTAACATTTTCCCATTCTACATTTCCCACCTGTCCAATAGTAGCCATACAATCAAGATGAATAAGCCGTATTTCTCCAGATGGTAATTTCACTTGAGAATAATCACCATCTTTTGCCATCAATTGCGCACAATTACCTGCTGATCTGACTAACTGACCACCCTTTCCCTTTTTTAATTCAATATTATGAATATCCACTCCAGTAGGAATAAACCGTAAGGGAAGGGCATTCCCGGGCTTTATCTCCGCCTCTTCACCAGCAGAAATAACATTTCCAACCTTTAATCCAACAGGACACAAAATATATCTCTTTTCACCATCAAAATAGGTTAATAAAGCAATATTAGCCGAACGATTCGGATCATATTCAATTGCAGTCACCTTAGCAGGGATATTTAATTTATTTCGCTTAAAGTCTATAATCCTATACTTTCGTTTTACTCTTCCACCACGAAATCGAGTGGTAATCCTGCCCTGATTATCCCGAGCACCTGTACTCGGCAATATCTCCATCAATGATTTCTCTGGAGACTTACCCTTAGTAATATCATCTGACACCAGAACACTCATGCCTCTTCTGGATGGTGTTGTTGGCTTAAATGTCTTTATTGCCATTACGCTTCCTCCGATACAAAATAACAGTTCACAATGGTCAGCTTAGTCGTCAAGAAAAAATAACTTGCATGAGTCGTGTTACCGATACATCTTGGCTGACTTCGTTGTTCGTCGATTACGAACAGCCAGACTTGCCAGCCAAGCGTCTTGAGTGACTCTTGGTGTACAACTTATTTTTTCTTGACTCCTAAAGAAGTTCCCCGCAACCAAATTACCCTGTCAACTGACCCCTATTTACATACCTTCAAACAATGGGATTACTTGTCCCTGAGCCACGGTTATCATAGCCTTTTTCCAATCAGGCGTTTTGCCAACCTGTTTCCTTACCCTTCGCATCTTTCCCAAATAATTTGAGGTATTTACCTTTGTTACCTTTACCCCAAAAATCTCCTCTATTGCATGTCTTATCTGAAACTTATTTGCATCCTTTGACACCTCAAACACATAAGTATTCCAAGTTAATAAATCATTTGCCTTTTCTGTAAATATAGGCCGTTTAATTATCTTATATGCAAGAAGTTCACCCGTAAATTTAGACATGATTCACCACCTCATCAACCTTACTCAATCTATCGATTGCATCCCTTGTTATGAGCATCATAGGATGTCTCAACACTTCATAAGCATATAGATTTTCAAACTTCAAACAATTTGTATATGGAATATTTCTTGTAGAAAGGAGAACATTTTCATCCCTTTCTCCTAAAACAAGCAATGGTTTATTCAACTTTAACTTATTAAATATCTGTACCATCCTTGAGGTTTTTAGGTTATCAAGGCTTAAAGAATCAACTACCCTCAAATTTCCTTCCCTTACCTTATCAGAAAGTACCGTATAAAGGGCAGCTCTGCGAACCTTAGGCGACAATTTAATACTATAGTCCCTTGGTTTAGGAGGGAATACCACACCACCCCCCCTCAAAACAGGGCTTCTGCTACTCCCCTGCCGTGCATTACCGGTACCTTTTTGCTTAAATGGCTTCTTACCGCCACCGATAACCTCACCCCTTGTTTTGGCTGAGGCAGTACCTTGACGACAATTGTTCCGATGTGCCTTTATTGCTTCATACACAACTGCCTTTGAACCCTTATGTCCGAAGATAGCACATGGAAGTTCAATCTCGCCTATAACCTCACCCTCTACATTATATAAATCCACCTTTGGCATTCTTTCTTCTCCTTACCTATTCTTCACAGAGCTTTTGATTGTCAGTAATCCACTTTTTATACCAGGCACCGCACCTCTTACCAATATTAATCCCTGTTCTTTATCCACACCAACAACCTTTAGATTCTTTACTGTCTGCCTTGCATTTCCCATCCTTCCTGGTAATTTTGTACCCTTAAGCGTTCTGGATGGCTGAGAACTTTGACCTATTGAACCAGGTGCTCTATGAAACATAGATCCATGGGTATCTTTTCCACCAGAAAAACCATGTCTTTTTATAACCCCGGCAAATCCCTTACCCTTGGTTGTTCCAACGATATCTACAAACTCTCCTATCTTAAAAAGCTCTGTATCAATTACATCCCCAACACTATATTTTTCTGCAGAGACACGAAACTCTCTCAATACTCTTTTAGGAGACAAACCCTTTTTCTCAAAATGTCCCATTACCGGTTTATTTACCAATCGTTTCGGCATATCCTCAAACCCAACCTGAATACTATCATAACCATCTGTATCCTTAGTCTTTTTTTGAACCACCACACACTGACCAGTTTTAATTACAGTAATAGGAACAACCCTTCTGTCTCCATCAAAAATTTGAGTCATACCTATTTTTCTACCCAATAGCCCAACAGCCATTATCTTTCCTCCAAAACAATTCACTATAGGTCATATATGTCCTATAATAATATTATGATTTTATCTCCACATCCACACCAGCTGGCAAATTCAACTTCATCAAGGCAGAAACCGTATCCATGGTTGGCTCTAAGATATCCAACAACCTTTTATGTGTCAGCATCTCAAACTGTTCCCTTGATTTTTTATCCACATGAGGAGATCTCAGGACAGTATATATGCTTCTTGTAGTAGGCAATGGTATTGGTCCTGATAATTTTGATCCTGTCCGCAAGACAGTAGCCACAATCTCCTTTGTTGACTTATCCAGCAATCTACAATCATATGCTTTTAATCTTATTCGAATCTTTTGTGAAACCATGTTCTACACACCCTTTTACTCAATAATCTTTGTTACAACCCCTGCACCAACTGTTCGACCACCCTCTCGGATAGCAAATCTCAATCCCTCATCCATAGCAATGGGGTGAATAAGCTCTACTTCTATATTCACATTATCACCGGGCATGATCATTTCAATCCCCTCAGGCATCTTAATAGCACCGGTTATATCTGTTGTTCTGAAATAAAACTGTGGTCTATAGTTATTAAAGAATGGGGTATGTCTTCCACCCTCTTCTTTGGTCAACACATAAACCTCTGCATTAAACTTGGTATGCGGGTTAATTGAATCAGGGGCAGCAATAACCTGTCCTCTCTCAATTTGATTCTTTTCTACACCCCGTAGTAATAACCCAACATTATCCCCTGCCTCACCATAATCAAGTGTCTTTCTGAACATCTCAACACCTGTAACCACAGCCTTTCGGGTATCGTGTATACCCACAATCTCAACTGCATCACTTGTTCTAATCTGTCCTAATTCTATCCTTCCAGTGGCTACTGTTCCTCTTCCAGTAATCGTAAAGACATCCTCAACAGCCATCAGGAACTTTTTATCTATCTCTCGTTTTGGCAGAGGAATATAATCATCTACTGCCTTCATTAACTCAACAATACACTTGCATTTTGGACAATCATCCTTTCCACACCCACACTTAGATGCCTCAAGGGCTGAACCCCTGATAATCGGTATCTCATCGCCTGGGAATTCATACTCAGAAAGCAATTCCCGAATCTCTAATTCAACAAGATCCAATAACTCAGGGTCATCAACCATATCAACCTTATTCATAAAAACAACAAGTGACGGCACACCAACCTGTCTTGCCAGAAGGATATGCTCCCTTGTCTGTGGCATCGGACCATCACAAGCAGCAACCACCAGAATACCACCATCCATCTGAGCTGCTCCAGTAATCATGTTTTTAATATAGTCAGCATGTCCAGGACAATCAACATGGGCATAATGTCTATTCTCTGTCTGATACTCCACATGAGCAATAGCAATTGTAATACCTCTCTCTCTCTCCTCTGGGGCACTATCAATACTGTCAAATGCTCTGAATTCAGAAAGCCCTCTCTTGTGTAATATCTGAGTAATCGTTGATGTAAGGGTTGTCTTGCCGTGATCAATATGTCCAATAGTTCCAATATTCACATGTGGTTTTGTTCTTTCAAACTTCTGTTTTGCCATTTTCTCTTCCTCCTTAACTTCTTAATCTTCAGCCAAAGGCTGTGAAATATTTATTAATATAAGCATTCAACTGTCAACATTCTTACCCTATCAGCTAATTGCTGATAGCTGAACGCTCATTAACTATTTTACCATAATCTTTTCTGCTATATGCTTTGGCACCTCAGCATAGTAAGCAAACTCCATCGTATATGTTCCCCTTCCCTGGGAAAAAGATCTCATTATTGTCGCATAGCCAAACATTTCAGATAAAGGCACCTCACCACGAATAACCTGAAGATTAGCACGGGTTTCCATCTCTACGATATTGCCCCGTCTGGAACTGAGATCACCAATACAATCCCCCATATATTCCTGAGGCAGAACAACCTCTATCTTCATCATTGGTTCAAGGATAACAGGTTTTGCCTTTTTCATCCCTTCCTTTGTAGCCATTAATCCAGCATTTTTGAATGCTATTTCTGACGAATCTACCTCATGAAAAGAACCATGAAACAGGGTTACCTTTACATCTACCACAGGAAATCCAGCTAACACACCATTTTCCATTGCCTCTTTTACACCCTTTTCTATTGGCGAGATATACTCCTTGGGAATAACCCCACCAACAATTTTATCAATAAACTCAAACCCTTTACCTGCTTCATTTGGTTCTACCTTTATGACAACATGTCCATATTGTCCACGGCCACCACTTTGTTTAATATACTTACCCTCAATCTTTTCCACAACCTCTCTAATCGTTTCTCTATAAGCCACTTGTGGCTCACTGGTATTTACCTCAACACCAAACTCCCTTTTCATCCTATCAACCAATATTTCAAGATGAAGCTCCCCCATACCGGCTATTACGGTTTGACCTGTTTCCCGATTAACCGATGTCCTGAAGGTTGGATCCTCCTGAGAAAGTCTGGATAGGGCTCCCCCTAATTTTTCTTCATCAATACTTGTCTTTGGTTCAATAGCTATTGAAATTACAGACTCTGGTATATGAATGGATTCAAGGATAATTGGTTTATCTAAGGCACAAAGAGTATCGCCAGTAATAACATCTTTTAATCCTACAACAGCCGCAATATCTCCTGTCCTTATCTGATCAACATCCTCTCTTTTATTAGCATGCATAAGCAGAATTCTACTTATCCTTTCTTTTCTATCTTTTGTAGAATTCGTTACATAACTTCCAGCTGACAAACTCCCAGAATACACCCGAACAAAGGTAAGATTACCCACAAATGGATCGGTCATTATCTTGAAACAAAGGGCAGAAAATGGCTCATCATCGCTTGGCGACCTCTCTTCCTCTACCTGCGTTACAGAATTTGTCCCAACCACTGCCTGCACATCTGAAGGGGCAGGAAGATAATCAACCACAGCATCTAATAACGGCTGCACGCCCTTATTCTTAAATGATGTACCACAAAGCACTGGAAAAACTTCACGTGCCAGTGTTGCTTTTCTCAATACTTTCTTTATCTCCCCTGCGGAAACCGGTTCATTATTAATATATTTTTCCATCAAGGCATCATCAAACTCAGCTAAGGATTCAAGCATATCATGCCTTTGTTTTTCTGCATCTTCTTTTAATTCTGAAGGAATATCTATTATTCTGAACACTGCTCCCAATTCTTCGCCATCCCAGACTATTCCCTTCATTTCTATTAAATCAACCACACCGACAAACTTTTCTTCTTGAAAAATCGGTATTTGAATAGGCACTGAATTTGCTACAAGCCTCTCTTTCATCATAGAGGCTACCTTAAAAAAATCAGCCCCAACCTTATCCATCTTATTAACATAAGCAATCCTTGGCACATGATACCTGTTTGCCTGTCTCCAGACTGTTTCAGACTGAGGTTCAACCCCACCCACTGAACAAAAAACAGCAACAGCTCCATCAAGTACCCTTAATGACCTCTCTACCTCTATGGTAAAATCAACATGTCCAGGGGTATCAATAAGATTAATCCGATAATCCTTCCAAAAACAGGTTGTTGCTGCTGAGGTAATAGTAATCCCCCGCTCCTGCTCCTGCTCCATCCAATCCATGGTAGCTGTGCCATCATGCACCTCACCTATCTTATGTACCCTGCCGGTATAATAAAGAACTCGTTCAGTTGTAGTCGTCTTACCTGCATCAATATGTGCCATTATCCCAATATTTCTTATATTGGATAATGAAAAATCTCTCTTTTTCATTTTTTTGCCTTTAACCTCTTTATCGCTTGCTTCTATCACTCTTCACAATTCTACACCATTCTGTATCTACCATCTATAATGAGCAAACGCTTTATTTGCTTCAGCCATTTTATGGGTATCATCCCTTTTCTTTATAGCCGAACCAGTGCTATTGGCTGCATTCAAAATCTCCTGTGATAATCGCTCTCTCATTGGTTTGCCTTTCTGTTTCGTAGCAAAGTCAATAATCCACTTCATAGCCAGGGACATACCCTTCTCTTCTTCCAACTCAATGGGCACCTGATAGGTTGCACCACCAACCCGTCTTGATTTTACAGCCACATGAGGCCGGGCATTATTCAAAGCCTGCTTAAAAACAGTCAAAGGAGAACTTTTTGTCTTCTTTTGAATAATATCAAAGGCATCATAAACAATTCTTTGTGCCAAAGACTTTTTTCCACCCTTCATGATAACATTTGCAAACCTTGTTACCAATTGACTATTAAAAATCACATCTGGTAATGTTGGCCTTTTTCTTGCCGGTCCCTTTCTTGGCATAATTCACTCCTTAAATTATTTACAATAATTCACCGCAGAGTTCGCAGAGAACGCTGAGATAAAACAAAATCTGAACAAAATACAGACACCCACAAGGGGATGTCCCTACGGACGAAAACTATCTACCTGATTATTTTTCCCCTTTCACTGCCCCAGCTTTTGCTTTTTTAGCTCCATACTTGGACATTGATCTCTTTCTTCCACCTACACCTGTTGTATCTAATGCACCTCGAATAATATGATACCTTACACCAGGCAAATCTTTTACCCTTCCACCACGAATAAGCACAACTGAATGCTCCTGAAGATTATGACCTATTCCGGGGATATATGCTGATACCTCAAACCCACTGGTTAATTTCACCCTTGCTACCTTTCTCAAGGCAGAATTAGGTTTTTTTGGGGTAATAGTATAAACCCTGGTACAAACCCCTTTTCTTGCAGGACATGCTTTTAAGGCAGGAGTTTTTGTTTTTTCTACTGTCTTATCCCTATTTTTTCTCACCAATTGATTAACTGTCGGCATCCTTTTCCTCCGTTTAATCTCAATATCGCAACTTAATTCAACACTTCTCAAGGCATTCATAGACTAAAAAAAGCAGCCATGCTGCTTTTAAGGCAAGAGAGAATTCAATTTTTCTAAAAAATTAAAACCCACCTTCACCCTTTTGATTTCACCCTTAAACTACTGCCGGAAATACTATCTCCTGCAAATGGTAGAAATCAAAATTCAGTAACTCAAACTACAACTTCTAGGATAGAACTGCTGTCCTTTATCAAGATGCTATGTATTATATCATTGATATAATATTTTGTCAACATCTTTTTTTAATATTTTTACAAATATATTCAAACCAATAAATTTGTTTACATATACGGTTGGTTCGCTCCATATTTGGACCAAGGCATCCGTGATGCCGTTCTCCAAACAACGCCAACATGGTTGACTTGCTCCATATTTTGATCAATCTTTATTTACGCATAATGTCAACTATTTTATTGGTTTGCATATATTATCTATTGTGGTTATTGCTGTTACACCTGCAAGAAAATAGGTGGTAAACAGATTATGGCTTACCATTACCCTATTTTGCTCTGCATTTACGGTTGATACAACACTCTGTTGCCATTCTCCTCTTTCATTCACATAATATGCCTTCAGGCTTGATTCAACAATTTCAGTATTATCTATTAGCCCATCCTGATCCATATCCTGATATGGAATATTGAAGCTAAAGTTTGCATTTGCCTGACTTACCCGACACCCTTTACCATCTATAGTTGCCTCAATATGCCGTGTTGCACCAGGAATCTCAACAAGGGGTGTACCTTCCAATGCAGCCATCCTTCGGCTCAATGCAGAGGCAAGGGCTGGGGCAAGCCGTCCACCAGTTCGTTGTGTTTGATCAGGATCAATTATCTGAATATTTATTGGTGTATCAACAACCCCTTTGGTTACATCCACACTTGTCCCATCCCTATTTGATACATTAGTGTTTTCATCAGGCAAAACCGTTGTATCCACCTCAAAGTTGCGACCAGCATCTATCTGGGTAGATGGACTCCCCTGCTCATTCACACCATAATACTCAAAAGTCGCTGTACCCTCAGAGGTAGTTGACTCAACAAATATCTGCCCTCTCCAGACAGAGCCATCACCACTTAATACTACCTTTTCAAGGGATCCGCCAGCTACAGGCATATAGCTTAAAACAGGGGCATCAGTAAGCGGCATGATAGTCTCTATGATAACATCCACAAGCCCTGTCCGCAGTACTGGCATAACCTCCTCAATCGGTTCTAACACCTGAGCAGGTGTCCCTATAGCAGGAGATCTTAACCTTTTTGCCTGCATTGCCTGAGCAAATCTTGAGTATTGTGGGGCATTGCGGATAGTGGCAGATGAGGGAGCAGATAGTCTAATAGAGGCACGGGCAGAGAGAAGTGTCAGGGTAAAATCAATCCCCCATGTTTCTTCACCTGCATAAACATATACTGTTGGCTCAATTGCTAAATCATATCCCATTTTGAAAGCAGTTACTGTATAGATTCCTGGTGATAAACCCCCTATGGTATATTCACCAAATTGATTAGTATTAACAGATTTCTCAAATGGAGGGACAATCGATACTGTCTTAATAGCAGTTATGGTTACTATATATTGGTCAAAGTTAATTATCTGCCCTGATATTGACCCAACGGGATTGATATTTATAATAAAGCATCTTGTCATTGACCAGTTGCTTTCACCTGCATAATTCTTTGCCTTTACACGCCAGTAATATACAGTATTGTTATCTAAATTTGACCATATAGAATAGCTGGAACCATAACGAATTGCACTTGTTGTTTTCCACCATGAAAATGTGCTATCTGTAGATATTTCCACCGTATACAAATCCACAGCTCCTGGGACATCTTCCCAATCAAGCTCTGGTTGCAGGGTATTAATTGTAATCCCATTTTCTGGTGAGGACAAATTCGGCATATCAGGTTTTTTAATCATGGTAAAATTAACACCATTTATCATACCACCTGTAGGGACATACCTAATCTCTTGTGCTGGATGAGATTTATATTCATTTTTGGTGGCTGTAATTGTATAATTTCCAGGTAATAAATTTTCTATCCGATACCCGCTCGACTCAGTTAGTACACTTTTTGTTACAGTCCCAGTTACTGTTATTGTAACATTTGTTGCCCCAGTTACATCCCCGGTAATCACCCCATTTGAACTTACCACCTTTACACTTACATCCTTATTCCACGAATCTCCACTTGTGGTAATCACCTGAAATCTTATATTCCCACTGTTTCCCACACTTGTATTTGCGTTAACATTAAAGGTAAAACTGGCTGTGCCCTGCCCACTTGCTGCAATATTGCCAAGACTCTGAGATCCTGGACTAAAATTACTCACCCATGATGGCTTCTCTATCATCTTCACCACTACACCAGACATGGCAAAACCAGGGTTGGTATTATTTACACGCAGGTTTAGTACATTGCCTGATGAGTCTGCATAAACATCATAGCACTCAGCTATACCTGACCAGCCCAATGACCAACATATTAGTATTGCACTTAGTAGTAATCCCTTAGCCCTCATCACATTTCACCCTCTTTATCATGCTTGTTCTTGCTAAAAACCCTGATTATTCTATTATCACCAAGTATCTTTTTTAGTATGGCAATATCACACCTTACGACCATCCATCCATCACCCTTCTCTAATATCTCCAACCTCATATCATCCATAGATGTATCTGTAACTGCCATAATCAGTCTCACCTCTACCACCTCATTATCAGGCAAATCCAATAGCCACATGCTTTCTTCACCAAATTTCTCCCGAATATCTGGCATATTCCACCAGACTACACGCATCACAAAACTTAATTGCCCGACAGGCTGTTACGAAACTAAAAGACCAAAAAGGGATTCAAGTATTGGGTATAGCAAAAGATACATATAGATGGACATACTGTATTGCTTCTATATCTCACAAAAAGAGATTAATTAGTGAGAAAACAGGAAGAATATTTCAGTTGAAGCAAACGGAAGAGAATATAGAAGCAAAAATAAATGAAGGAAAAGCAGATAACGGCTATCTAAGTGGCAAAAATTTAGCAAATGCAGATGAGATGGGAATAGATGTACTCATAGATGATTCTAACAAAAAAAGAGTAGATAATGAAAATTATAAATATGATAAGGTAAATTTCAAATATGATCCGGCAAGCAACAGTTATATTTGTCCAGAGGGAGAGAAGTTTGCATTG
>MNYI01000083.1:15033-15757 GCA_001873945.1 Candidatus Desantisbacteria bacterium CG2_30_40_21 | reverse complement strand
ATAGCTGATGTTAAATATTTTTTGGAGATATTGGAAAAATAAGGATGTGGTAACGGTGGTGGTAGGGCAGACATTCCTGTCTGCCTCCTCTGCCTTCTTGATGTATGGTATGAGTATTGTCATGGTATGTGGCTGGTTGTTGATATCTGCTCAACCTGCCCTTGCTACCCCGCCACTTTATCCCGGCATGGGGGGTGGGCACAAGGATGCCGTGGCACCTATGCATCATCGAATGGCAGAGGGAGAGGGAAGGCTACTGGCACCCGGCGCGAAAGGGATTGGGAATGCAGTTTATACCACGGGCACGGTTTCAGTGATTGCTTTGTTGGTGGGGTTTCCGGATGTTCCAATTACAAAAAATCGAGCATATTTTCAAGGATTGATGGATAATTTTGCCAGATACTACCGGGAAAATTCCTATGGCGCGCTGACGGTCATTTGGACGCTTTCAGGGACATATACACTGAACAAGACGATGGCTTATTATGGGGAAAAAGATTTACAGACTAATGGCACTGCTGAAGAGTTGATTAACGATGCGGTCAATGCAGCAAATAGGGATATTGACTTCAGCAAATATGGTGCCTTGATGGTTATCCACGCTGGACAGGGACAGGAGTCAAGTGACAAGGGTGCGGATATTCACTCCCAATTTATAGAATCTTCTACGGGGATTTGTTCTGCTGATGGTGTAGGTATTTTTAGTGCCTGTATCGTCTCGGAG
>MNYI01000083.1:0-15024 GCA_001873945.1 Candidatus Desantisbacteria bacterium CG2_30_40_21 | reverse complement strand
TCGTCTCGGAGCATGAGGGTAATGCCTCGTCTTTTGGTA
Source organism: Candidatus Desantisbacteria bacterium CG2_30_40_21 (assembly GCA_001873945.1). Taxonomy (GTDB): domain Bacteria; phylum UBA9089; class CG2-30-40-21; order CG2-30-40-21; family CG2-30-40-21; genus CG2-30-40-21. Next base: position 14,985 of record MNYI01000083.1, on the reverse strand, counting down.
TATTCTGTCATGAGTTTGGGCATCAATTAGGCTTGCCTGATTTATACAACACAGACAATGATTCTGCGGGTATTGGCAACTGGAGCCTGATGGCTACCGGTGCATGGAATGGCTCACCTCAAGGCTCATCACCAGCTCATTTCGATGCTTGGTGTAAGGTGGAACTTGATTGGATAACACCTCAAACTGTCCCCACTTCTCTTATTCAGCAATCTATCCCGCAGGCTGAGACAAACCCTGTGGCTTATAAGCTGTGGAATAATACCATGGATACAAAGGAGTACTTCTTGGTTGAAAATCGGCAGAGTGCATACCTGCTAGGTAAGGGATTGCTTATCTATCATGTGGATGAGAATCAGCAGAACAATAACAACCAATCCCATTACATGGTTGCTCTGGAACAGGCAGATGGACGATTAGAGCTTGAGCACAAGACAAACAACCGTGGTGATGCAGGTGATCCATACCCTGGCAATACAAGCAACAAGTATTTTGATGACTTGAGCAACCCTAACAGCCGTACATATTCAGGGAAACACACCTATATTGCTGTAAAAAATATCAGCAATTCAGATAGTACCATGACAGCCGATCTGAGTGTTTTTCCATTAAATATCAACCTCACCTCTCCAAATAACGATAGCATGCTCTCCACCAACACCCCAACCTTTGCATGGACATCGGTTGAAGGGGTAGGGACATATACACTAACTGTTGGAACACGGACATTTTCTGTAGCCACAACTACTACAGGCACAATCTTATATCGTCCTGCTCTTCCACTCGAGGAAAACGCTTATTATCCATGGAGTGTTACGGCTGGGACAAAAAAAGGCACCTATACCTCAGAGACATGGTATTTCTGGATAAATGTTGTTAATTCGCCTCCATCTGTCCCCATACTATCCTTCCCGATAAATGGGCAAACAATCTCCCAACAAACCCCAACTTTCAGGTGGCAGGCATCCACTGACCCTGACCCGAAGGATGAGGTGAGATATGCCCTCATGTACTGGACAGGCTCTGGCACAAAAACATCCGGCGGAACAATTACCAGCAATTCGTGGACACCACCGCAAAACTTGAGTGAGGGTAGCTATTCATGGAATGTAGTAGCTGTGGATACAATAGGTATTACTACATGGAGCGGGACAGAGACATTCACCATCCAGATGATTACTGAAAATGGAGGGACCATTACAGGCAAGGATGGCACAACTACGGTTATCTTCCCAGAAGGGGCAGTCCATGGTATAGTAATGTTTGACATCTTTATGCCAGATGAGATTGATGCAAATGTTCAGCAGGTTATTGATGCAGCCGCAAATGTGAGCATAGCCACTAATACCATCAGGCAGATGCAGGTAACATCTGGACAAATTGTTTTTGCCAAACCAGTAACCATCTATATTCCCTACTCCGGGACAACGACAACCCTACAGGCAATTTACGCACTCTCCCCATATGGCATATGGGAAAGGATAGAAAACAGCAGCATAAATACAACCACCCAGACTATTTCAGCACAAGTGTATTTTTTCTCTGTGTTTGGGATAGGAGCTGCGGCAGATTACTGCCCTTCTACAAATATAATATCATCTGTAGCTAATTGGCCTAATCCGTTTATTGGTGGCAAGGAATCAACCACCATCTATTATATACTAAAAGATAATGCAGCCATATCCATCAACATCTATAACCCGATTGGCGAACTGGTCTGGAATACACAATACCCGGCAAACAGTAATGGGGGAAGACAAGGGGTAAATGAAATAACATGGGATGGTAAAAACGGCGAGGGTGAAAGGGTAAGCCAAGGCATATATTTCTGTGTCATTGAGGCTAATGGCAGTCGGAAAATACGGAAGATTGGGGTGAAATGATGAAGAAATCAGAAATTAGGGAGCAGGGGGCAGGAGGCAGGAGTCAGAATAAGATACGAGGCTGGTGGTTGCTGGCTCTTCTGCTCCTGCCAACAATTACCTATGCCGGACAAAAGCCAGATGCCGGTCAGCCAGGATACTTCCTGAAATTAGCCACAGGTGCCAATATCCTTGCCATGGGTGGGGCTGGAGTGGCTTGCCCTGATAGTGGCATATTCATCAACCCGGCTGGAATAGCCATGGATGAAGGGAAAAAATTACAAATAACGACCATTGCCCTTCCCTTTCCTGATACAAGCTACAATTACTTAAGTTATACTCAGAACATAGGAAGAAATTGGGGGATTGGATTGGGTGTGCCGTCTCTCAAGGTTACTGGTGCAGAAAAAAGGCCAAGTGAGTATGAAAGCTCTGGTAGATTCGATGACCAGTATGTAGCCTTTGGGCTGGGTATAGCCCGAATCCTTCCATTAGGGCTTTCTGCTGGGCTTACGATTAAAGCAATACAGCAACAATTTTGCGAGGAAGCAACATCAACGACTAATATTGACTTAGGCTTGCTTTATCAACACAAGGGTAAGGATAGCTCTCCTATTGCTATGGGCATCTGCCTTCAAAACATCCTCAGCTTATCTGGTAATGGGGATGAAATGCCGCAAACAGTTAATATTGGGATTGGTTATCATCCCATTGATAGGGTTCTGCTGGCTGTTGACATAAAAAAATCAAATAAGCAGGCAACAAGGCTGCATCTTGGCGGAGAATATTGCCCTACAGATACCTTAAGCCTTCGCACAGGGTATGATGCTCAGGGATACCTTACGGCTGGGGTTGGGATAAGGGTGGGGGGTATTACCATTGATTATGGCCTGCAAAATCATGATTATAAACTGAGCCACAGGGTTTCGGTGGGTATCGGTTGGGGCAAGTAACAAATGAAATTACATGAAATTCAAGCATTAGTTAAAAGTGGAGCTTTCACTATAAAGTCCCACTCCTTACCACATAGATTAAAAGAGGGATTTGCAATAAACGATATGATTTATGCAGTCTTAAATGGAAAGATAATTGAAGAATATCCTGATCGAAGTAGGGTACTCATATATGCTTCGATACCAATGTTAACAAAAACTATCTTGCCACTTCATGTAGTTTGTGATTATTCTGATCCAGAATGGATATACTCAAGTGGGGCATAAATTGCGTTTTTCGCTGGTCTTAATCAACGATAGCTGCGTTGTTCAGATTTGCAATAGTACACTATTGCAAACCTTCACGCCTTGCTCTCGTTGATTAATCCTCACCGAAAAAATCGTAATTTATGCCCCACTTGAGTATAGATTTCGTTACTGCATATATTCCAGATTCAAATGAATGGTTCTCGCCACCAATTAAAAGGAGGAGGCAATAAAAATGATGGATAATTTCACCAAACAACCACGGATTTGCACAGAGTGTAAAACTCAAACACAATGGAAGACCATATCCCTTGCCTATTCGCAAGATAAAATAGAAGTAAAAATATCTGGAATTACTGCTATGGTATGTCCTAACTGTGGAGAAGAATATATCCCTGGTCCACAGGCAATAACCTTATCAAAGGCAGTGGATGAAATTTTACAGATTGGATTAATGGAAAAAATTGCTGCTTAAAAGATCACCCCCATTAATACGGAGTAAATTACCATGCTAACCCAACTTTACATCGAAAACTTTGTACTTATTGAACAATTAACCATTGACTTCAAGACTGGTTTGAATATATTTACCGGTGAGACCGGGGCAGGCAAGACCATCATCATCTCTGCCTTAAATGCTGTGCTTGGGGAACGAGTAACCACTAACCTCATCCGCACAGGTGCTGAAAGGGCAATAATTACCGGATTGTTTACAATTAATAACCCGGCTACGACTGAGATGCTGAAAGAGGCTGGCATCACTTGTGATGGAGATGAACTTCTTCTGCAACGGGAGATACAGCAAAATGGCAAGCACATTTGCCGTATCAATGGTCGTCCGGTTACCTTGAGTATGCTCCTTTGTGTTGGCAGAAGTCTGATTGATCTCCATGGGCAACATCAACACCAATCCCTTCTTTCCCCACAGGTTCAACTTTATCTGCTTGACAGATATGGAGGACTGCTTGATATCAGGTTACAGGTGGGTGAGATTTATCAGCAATTTATGGAACTTACCAAAGAGCTGAATAAGCTTTCTGTCAATGAAACAGAAAAGACGCGACAGATAGCTCTGCTATCATTTGAGGTAGAGGAGATTGACAGGGCTAATCTGCTGTCAGATGAGGATAATTCAATTACAGAAGAAATACACCTGCTTCATCATGCTCAAAGACTGCATACATTGGCTACACAATCGTATGTTACACTTTACTCCTCAGATGTAGCAATATATCCCAAACTGTATCAGGTGCTGAAGAATATTCAGGAAATAGCTGAGATTGATGCCTCCATGCAAAATGGTGTAGTCGAAACAGAGGGGTGTTATTATCAGATTGAGGCTCTGGCATTCAAATTCAAGGAATATGCAGATAAATGTTGCACGGATCCTGCAAGGCTTGAGGAATGTGAGGCAAGGCTAAATGTGATAAACAACCTTAAACGCAAATATGGTGAAACAATTGAGAAAATACTCACTTATCGTGATGAGGCAGAAAAACGCTTGAAGGCAATAAATCATCAAGAAGAGGAAATGGCAAGAATAGAGGAAGAGAAACAAGTAGTAGCTGGTGTTTTAAGTCAGACAGCAACCACCATTTCCCATAAAAGGCAGGAAGCATCGGCAAAACTCACCCTTGAGATTGAGAATGAATTACGGGAATTATCAATGAAGAATTGTCAATTCCTTGTGGATTTGAGGATGACAGAGAGAGAAGGCACAGAGGCACAAAGGCACAAAGGCACAAAGAGGGAAGAAGAGAGTCGGCAGTCTGCAATTGTTACCTTTGAGGGCAAAGGGATGAAAATATTCCCCCATGGCTTTGACGAGGCACAATTCCTTATCTGCCCAAACATTGGTGAGGTTCCAAGACCGCTGGCTGATATTGCCTCTGGTGGAGAGCTTTCTCGGATAATGCTGGCAATAAAAGGGATTCTGGCAAGGGTAGATGAGATACCCACCCTTGTCTTTGACGAGGTAGATACTGGTGTTGGCGGCAAAACAGCTCAAAGGGTAGCAGAAAAACTAAAATGTATAAGCCAAAGCCATCAGGTCATTTGCATTACCCATCTACCAATGATTGCCTCCTTTGCTGACCATCATCTTCATGTAGAAAAAACAATCTTAAGGGACAGAACAATCACACTCGTGCGACCCCTTGACCAAAATGAAAGGATAATTGAAATAGCCAATATGCTTGGCGGAGGTAACGCCTCTGTCGGAGTCTCTGAAACATCTCTGAAACATGCACAGGAATTGATAATGAATAGCACACAAATGATACGGATTTAACCGTTTTACAAAGGTTCTAAAGGCTTTAACTTACAGATAAGGATAAACATGCTTAAGATTAGTGGATTAGAAAAGGCTTATGGTTTACAGGAAATTTTTAATAATGTCAGTTTTGTTATAAATCCCGGTGAACGGATTGGATTGGTTGGTAGAAACGGACATGGCAAAACAACCCTTTTCAAGATGATACTTGGAGAAGAACATCCTGATGCCGGGGTTATCAGTGTCCCAAAACACTACACTATTGGACATCTTTCCCAACACATACGATTTACTGAGGATACTGTTATGAAAGAGGGCTGCCTTAGTCTTCCTGTGTCTGAGGATGGAATTGATGAAAGCTATAAAGTAGAAACCATTCTTATGGGCATTGGGTTTACCCGGGAAGATTTTGCTCTTAGCCCCTTGATGCTCTCCGGTGGCTATCAGATTCGTTTGAATCTTGCCAAGGTGTTGGTCTCTGAGCCTAACCTCCTTCTTCTTGACGAACCAACTAATTATCTGGACATTGTATCCATGCGATGGCTGACGCGGTTTCTTCGCAGTTGGAAGGGCGAGTTGATGATTATTACCCATGACCGTGACTTTATGGATAGCGTAACAACACATACTATGGCTATACACCGCTGTAAGATGCAAAAGATCGCCGGACCTACCCAGAAACTGTATCAACAAATATTGCTGGAAGAAGAGATACATGAAAAAACTCGTGTTAATGATGCAAAAAAACGCAGTGAAGTGGAAGATTTTATTAATCGTTTCAGGGCAAAGGCTACAAAGGCAAAAGCTGTCCAATCGCGAATAAAGTCTCTTGAAAGGATGGAAAAATTAGAAGAACTGTCTAATATAAGAACCCTTGATTTTTCATTCAGACAAGCACCTTTTCCAGGCAAATTTTTGATGAATGTTACAGATATATCATTTTCTTACCAACAGGATAGTCCGTTGCTTATTAACGGATTAAGTGTGGCTGTTGGAAAAAACGACAGAATTGCCATTATCGGTAAAAACGGAAAGGGCAAGACCACCCTTTTGGAGATGCTTGCAGGTGAGTTACAACCGCAAGCAGGAACAATCAAACATAGTCAAAATTTAGCTATCGCTTATTTCGGACAGACCAATGTCAACCGTCTTGACCCTCAAAAAACAATTGAGCAGGAAATAATAGACACACATCCTGATTGCAGCAAAGGCGTTGCCCGCAAGATATGTGGGACAATGATGTTTAGTGGTGATAGTGCCTTGAAAAAAATATCTGTGCTTTCTGGTGGTGAAAAAAGCAGGGTTTTGCTGGGAAAGCTGCTTGTCACCCCTGCCAATCTCCTTCTCTTAGATGAACCTACCAATCATCTGGATATGGATTCCATTGATTCATTGGTTAAGGCTATTGAGGCATTTGATGGCGGGATTATTATCGTTACTCACAGCGAGATGGTCCTCAATGCTGTGGCAACTAAGTTGATTGTATTTGACGGCGGCAAGGTGAATATGTTTGAGGGAACCTATCAGGAGTTTCTGGCTCGGGTAGGATGGGAAAGTGAGAGGATAGAGGAGGATGAGGCTAACAGTTCAAATAGCAGACAAAACAAAAATATCAATAAAAAAGAGTTGAGAAGGCTCAGGGCACAAATAAATGAGAGCCGCTCAAAAGTACTCGGACCCCTGCAAAAGATGATTACAGATGTTGAAAAAACTATCATGTTGCTGGAAAAAGATGTAGAAAAAGAAAGCCATAACCTTGTAGAGGCTTTGGAAAAGGGCGACAGTGCAGCCATATCAAGGCTGTCTGTTTCCATCAACAAATTGAATACACGGATTACAATCGTCTTTAAGGAGTTGGAATCGTTAAGCAACAAGCATGATACAAAATCCAAGGAATTTGAACAAAGGTTGATAGAGTTGCAGGAGAATGGCGGATAGAAATATCCGATTCCTCCCCCTAACCCCTGTCAGCGGGGGACATTTGATGCAACTGAACAACACAGCTATCGTTGATTAAGACCAGCGAAAAACGCAATTTATGCCGTCACCTGAGTATATGTCCAACGCTTGAGTATAACTACAAAAGGGAGGTTATAATAATTGTCTACCCAGCCCAAACCAGATGTTTTTGAAAGATTGAAAAGAAAAAAATCCATTATTAAAAAAACAGCGATTGTCTCTGCTATATTTTTTCAGCTGAATCGGGACGAAACAGGTGCTTATATTGCTGTTGTGGACAAGAATGGAAAAGAGATACAGGCAAATTATGAAAATTACAACGGTCATGTCAGGGAATTGTTGAAAGCCATTGAGAATATAAGGGATAAGAATAACTTCCGTATCGATTGGGAAAATCCTGAAAACAGGGTCTATCTTGCTGAACACGAATACCTTCTCTATTCCTTACAACGATGCGATAATCTTGTTTCGCCAAAACGAAAACCTATCAAGTTTGCAGGAGGGAGCCCCTCTGGCAATGAAACGGCTAAGGTTATTGTTTGCTTGAATGAGGCAGATGGGTTGATCAATAGTCGGATTGTCTTTTCCATCCATGGAGATACATTCGAAGGATTTTCATTCTTAAACGAAGCCTTCATATTGGTCGAGAACAGGATTTATCAGATTCAACCATTAGGTGAAAATTTCGGGAATCTTTTGGTGTTTAACACGACATTTCTTCCGATAAACCTTGAGAAATATCTTTCCTTAGTCTATTCTTATTTTGAAAATATATCTGTTTCTTATGAGGATTATAAACCAATAACAGGTGAACCAAGACAAACTCAGCCAACCATTATCTTCGAAAAGGTGGATGTGGATAATTCATTATACATGCGAATTTCTATCTCTTTGCCCGGATTTGATGCAGAATTTTTCGATAATTATGATATATCCAAAATTGCATCATTAAATGAGTTAGAGAAAAAGATTGTTGTCAGCGATCTTGTTGGTAAGGAGATTTATGACTGCTTTGTTGAGATTGAGAAGCTGCTTAAAAGGTATAAAAAGTCGTTGAAGGACAAAAATGACTATTTTTTCGAGGATAATCTTTTTATTGTTGAGGAATCTTTGGCAAGGGAGTTTGTCTATAAGGAATTGCCAAACCTTATCAGCCAATTTGCTATTCTTGGTGCTGAAAAATTAAAATCCTACCGAATAAAAGCAGTTACCCCAAAACTCAGTCTCTCCATGTCGCATGGCATCGATTTTCTGGAAGGGGATGTAAATATGGAGATAGAAGGAGAATCGTTCTCGCTTTTTGATGCCTTGAATCAATACAAAAAAAGCTCCTATATCGAACTGAGCGACGGAAGCCATGCGATAATTAATGCAAATTATATCAATAAGTTACAGCGAATATTCAAAAAACAGAAAGAAAATGTAAAAATCTCCTTTTTTGATCTACCCATTATTGAGGAATTAATCGATGAAAAGATTGCTCAAGAGTCTTTCAAACGGTCCCGTGAAATATTTTTGGGATTCAATACCCTGAAAGAGGCACAATTAGATTTTCCACAATTAAACGGAGAACTCAGGGAGTATCAACGACAAGGTTACAAGTGGATAAAATATCTCCAGCAGCATTCCCTTGGCGGATGTCTGGCTGATGACATGGGGCTTGGCAAAACCATTCAGGCAATTGCTCTGTTTGCCTCTATCTATCCGGATGAAAAAAAACCTTCCCTGATTCTCATGCCCAAAACACTGCTTTTTAATTGGGCAAATGAATTGGAGAAATTCAGCCCGCAGCTATCCTACTTCATCCATCATGGCAGCAACCGAAACTTAAGCGATGCAAAAACAAGCCAGATTATTCTGACAACCTATGCAACCATGAGAAACGATATTGAGGAATTTAAGGAAGAGGAATTCCATTATATTATCCTTGATGAATCACAAAACATAAAAAACCTTAACTCTCAGGTCTCCAAAGCGGTTATGCTTCTTAATTCCAATCATCGTTTAGCCTTGAGCGGAACGCCCATTGAAAATAACCTGAGTGAGTTGTATGCCCTTTTTCGATTCCTTAATCCATCCATGTTTGGTAGCATAGATGATTTTAATCATTATTATACTCTGCCCATCCAGAAGGATGGTGATAAGGATGCGATGCATGAATTAAAGAAAAAGATTTATCCCTTTATCCTCAGGCGGGTGAAAAAGGATGTGTTGCAGGATTTACCTGACAAGGTAGAGCAAACCCTGTTTGTAGAAATGTCTTCCGAACAAGGTGCTTTTTATGAACAAAGGCGGCGATTTTATTATCATGCTGTCAAGTCTCAAATAGCCCAGAACGGTATCGCCAAATCACAATTTTTTATCCTGCAGGCATTAAGTGAGCTTCGTCAAATAGCCTCCATTCCTGAGACAAAGACAGATGGAAGGATAATCTCTCCAAAACGAGAGGTTATTATGGAAAATATCCTTGATGTTATTGCCAATGGTCACAAGGTATTGGTTTTTGCCAATTTTCTGGATGTACTTGATTGTCTGGCTCAGGACATGGAAAAAGAGGGGATTGATTACCTGCTGATGACCGGTGCTACAAGGGATAGAAAGTCTATGGTCGAGAAGTTTCAGAATGATGACACCTACAAGGTATTTTTGATGACATTAAAAACAGGCGGGATTGGACTTAATCTTACTGCAGCTGATTATATTTTTATCTTTGATCCATGGTGGAATAAATCTGCAGAGAATCAGGCAATTGACCGGGCACATCGTATCGGACAGGATAAAACGGTATTCAGCTATAAACTGATAACAAAGGATACTATTGAGGAAAAGATGCTGCAACTACAGGGGTTAAAGAGTGAACTCTTTGAAAGCCTGATCTCAACCGATGGTGCCTCCATAAAATCACTTGATGAAAAGGATGTGGAATTTGTGCTAGGACTGTGAGCGTTGCAGAGGAGGTATGAGTTTAATGATATTAAAAGATGCATTCAACAAAATAGAGATTGTTACAGAATGGTCAATTGGATCACGGCATGATTCGCATTGTTACTTGTGTCATAAACGCGAGGTGCCAACCTGTTTGACGGAAAAGGGCAGGTTATGTGCTGATTGTGTGGCTTCTGAGTTAAAAAAAATAGCCACAATTGGTACCCTGACAGAATGGACATTCCCACAAATTAGCCATGTTTTGAATTCTACAAGCAATATCCGTTGGCGATTAATGCTTCTCTGGAGGTTTAAGGAGGTATTGCAGATAGTGGAAGAGGAAAGTCCGGCAGATGTCAATGCCTTATTAGTCTCTATTGTGCATAATTTAGAATATATTCAACCACATCCCCTTGCCCATATTGTCGGTCAGGCAGCTATAGCTGCCTGTATTGGTCTTGGTAAAAGAATATTACCCATATTGTTTCAGTCGTGCAAACCAGAGCCAGGGGAATTTTATATCAATATTATCTCCTCTTGCATTGCAATTGATGCTGAGGATGAAATGGTACAAAACCTGATACAAAAGGCTGCGTATCATTCCAACCCCATGGTACGCAAATATGCGGTTCAAGCCATTGCTGATCATAGCTTTAGCTGGGGAGAAGAAATGCTTGAATATCTTGCAAATGATAAAAATAAAGAGGTGTCTGCATTTGCTGCAAAGATTTTATTAAATTTGAACCTGATTAATCTCAGAAAGGCAATTACATCAAAAGGAATAACTGAGGCTGAAATTGTCAAAATAGAGGAAATAATCAACAAAGATTATACAGCTGATGCCCTTAAAAAGATATGTAAACGATATTTGCAGGATCTCTTTAAGAAGGATGCAATATCTCAAAAGAAGGTTGAACTTATTTGTGCTTTTGCTATGGTTTTTATGGATAAAGATTTGTTCCAGATGTTTTTCTCTTCTCTTTCAGAGGGTGTAAAAAAGGTGTTAAATCTTGTTGTCTGGGAGAATGAAAGACACAGTATTGCAAGGCTTGAAGAAATGTTTAAGATAAAGATAATGAAAGATGATGGGTATAATAGGTTAAAACTTTGTGATGATTATCTGTTATTTCGAATTCAACAAGGATATTATCGTTCTAATCAAGAAAATAGTTTTGTGTCCCTTTCAGATGAGCTCAGAAAGATACTAAAAAAACATCTGCCGCTGCCGGAGGGATATGAGATGCTTCCCTTGGATACCATTAAAAAAACAGATTTTATCCATGAGAATAATGCCTTGATTCTAAGACAAATAAATCTGTTTATTGCTTACATTAAACAGGGAAATCTGAAATTTTCCAAAAACCAGAACAAGGTCATGAAAGGCTCGATTAAAGAAATGGCAAGGTGTTGTTCCATTAAGGAATTTTATGATAATGATATGGAATATATAAAAACTCAATTGATTATTGATTTTTTAACAGCAGCATCAACAGAAAGGATTATTGACCCGATTAAGGGGTTGAAACAATTGTTTGATAATTTTTTTAACTGTAAGGATTTGAAGAAGTATCAGATGCGAAACTTATTGTTTCACATAAAGGGTGATGCTAATTACTATTATTATAACTATGAACAACAAGAGGAAAAAGTAAGATTATCCATCCTTAACCTCTTAAAGGTAATGTCAGATTATCACTGGTATGCAATGGAAAATATGATTAATTATTGCTGTTATAGAGACATGAATTTGGATTTAGTTGACAGGGCTGTGGCAAATAGATACTTGTATTATAACAAAACATTCCGCTATGGTCATGAGAGGGTTATGATATCAGATGGGATTTATAAGGATGCCTTAATCATACCTTTGGTTAAGTCTGTTATGTTTTTATTTTCTGCCTTTGGTCTGGTTGATATTGCCTATAACCTTCCGGAGAATCCTTTCTTACAGGAAAAAGAGCATAAATACCTTTCTGTCTTTGATGGCTTGCAATATGTAAGATTAACCAGATTGGGTGCTTTCGTTCTGGGCTTGACCAAGGAATATACGATGGAAGGGATTGAGGAACAAAAGGCAAATCTTATTCTGGATGAGGGAAGGCTGCTTATCCATATGGAGGGAGAGGATGTGCTTAAGAGGCTTGCTCTGGAGAAGATTGGCGAAAAGATGAGTAATGCCCACTATCGTGTAGATTACAATTCCTTTCTTAAAGAATGCTTTTGCGAGAAGGATATTCAACAAAAAATAACACTTTTTAAGGATTATATCTCCTCAAAACCACCTCAAATCTGGCAGAATTTTTTAGATGGTATCCTGAAAAAGATCAATCCGTTAACCATTGAAAAAGAGATGACAGTATATAAATTAATACCAGACAAAGAATTAATCTCGCTTATCGCCACAGATGAGCTGCTAAAGAAATATATCCTCAAGGCAGAGGATTGTCGTATCCTTATTAAAGCAGCGAATATTAATAAGATTAAGAAAAGGCTCGGGGAATTGGGATATTTTGTTGACCATATGTAACTACTCAGCAATGGGGAAAATGGGGACAGCGCCCTATTTTTTTATGTATAAACACACATTAACCACAAGCTAACAAGTACATCCTGAAATCCCCAAGAAAAGGCTTGAGTAATCAATAGAGATAGCCGATATAATAAAAGTAATTCAAGCTTTCAGCCTGATGAATATCTCTACAGGTAGGGATACTTGCAGGGCATTCTTGATAAATGTTTCTATTTTATGAGGGAAATAATGATACATAAAAAGCTCATCTTAATCGAAATTATCCTGCTACCTTTCCTTATGCTGAATCCTTCCATGCTCCATGCAGAAAAATCTTACATGTATTCATCAATCCCTCCCCTTTCCATGACAAAAGTTTCGCCTGATGAGGTTAAGGGAATTCATATTACCTCATGTGTAGCCTCCAACCTTGAACTATTCAAACAATCTTTAGCCTTGGCGGATCGGACAGAATTGAATGCTGTGGTTATAGATATTAAAGAAACAGATGGGGTTATTGCTTATAGAACTGCCGTTCCGCTGGCAAGAGAGATAGGGGCAATAAAACCTATAATGGATATTGAGAAAATTGTTAAATTATGTGATCAGCATCAGTTATACAAGATAGCCAGAATTTGTGTTTTTAAGGACAATCTATTGGCACAGGCAATACCTGATATGGCTGTTTGTGAAAAAAATGGTCAAATATGGTATGATTTTAAGGGGGCTTGTTGGACAAATCCTTATTGTCAAGATGTTTGGGAGTATAATCTTAGTCTGGCAAAAGAACTTATTGCCTATGGATTTAATGAGATTCAGTTTGATTATGTCCGATTTCCTACCAATGGTCGAATTAGTAACTGCTGGTATGGAAAGGATCATAATAATAAAACAGCTATTGCTGCTACCAGTGATTTTGTCAAGTTTTGCAAGCAAGGAATGGGGGGAAAGGGCTATATCTCTGTTGATGTCTTTGGGTTAAGCATAGACAGGGATCTGGGGATTGGACAGGATTTTATGGAAATTGCCAGATATGCTGACTTTATTTCACCTATGGTTTATCCCTCTCACTATTATCGTGGTGAATATGGACTTATCAACCCAGATGCCATGCCATATGATGTGATAAATATTAGTACTAAGAATGCCCTTCGCAAGCTCGAAGGAACAGGTTGTAAACTTAGAAGCTGGCTGCAGGATTTTAGCTTAAAGCAACAATATGGTCCTGTAGAGGTGCAACTTCAGATTAAGGCTTTGCTTCAACGAGGATGTAATAGCTGGCTGCTCTGGAATCCTTGCTGTAGATATACAGAGGAGGCATTAATGCCTGATGATGAAGGGGCTAAAAATGATAGCTTTTATACCACTCCATCCACACCAGAAGAGGAATTGATCAGGAATGAATCCTTAAAGATAGCTGGTTTGTCCACGGTTTCATCTGTGATGACAGAGAGATGTTCAAGGGATTATGATTATTGGGTAGAGTAAATGGTAATCGTGAACAGTGAGCCAGTTTACTGCACTTAACCAAATACAGAGAGCAGAAGAAGTGAGAATAAACTATGAATGAAAGTAACTACAAAATAGCAAAGGAACTGAAAAAGAGATTATCAGATGTTGTAAGTCTTATTGATTTTCGGGTGTTTGGTTCACGAGCAAAAGGGACACAAGGTGAATATTCTGATATGGATGTATTTATTGAGGTGGAATATCTTGATAAAGAGTTAGAAAAAGGGGTGCGCGAAATTATATGGGAGGAAGGGTTTGAAAATTCTATCTATATCTCTCCACTTCTTTTTACACGCCATGAGATAGAAGATTCGCCGTTGCGTGCATCTCCAATAGTTAAAAATATTAATGAAGAAGGAATCAAGGTATGACAGATAGAGAGGTTCTATATCTTTACCGTCTTGGGCAGGCCGAAGAAACGCTTTCTGAGGCTGAAAAGATGTTGCAGGAAAATTTTAGTCCCAGATCCATCACAAATAGGGCATACTATACAATGTTTTATGCTGTACTGGCTCTTTTTCTGAAAACCAGCCTCAATATCAAAACTTCCAAGCATATAGGAATAATTTCTACATTTGATAAAGAATTTGTCAAACAAGGAAAGATCGACAAGCATTATTCAAAAATTCTGTAACTACTCAGTGAGGGGAATTTACCACAGAGACACGGAGACACGAAGAAGAAATACTGAGTAAAGTGGCATGGTCTAAAGCAAGATAACAAATTAGACAAACGAGTAGATGGTTTTGT
>MNYI01000146.1 GCA_001873945.1 Candidatus Desantisbacteria bacterium CG2_30_40_21 | reverse complement strand
TCATCAAGCAACACTTGATCGTTGACCTAAAACACTTCAACTTTTATCTCAAACATCCATATTCCCCCTTACCGTCAATGCGGCGCCAGAGACATTATCGATTTTGACTACTACATTATCACCAGTAGTCGACACACCATCTGTAGAAAGATAGATGGTCTTGATAGTTTGTATTGCATTATCGATATTGGTAGGAATAGATAATGCTCCTACAGTCAAAACTGTAGCGCCGATAGCGATACCAATGACAATCAAATAACTTGATTTCAAGAAAGCGAAAATTCATGGTTTCTTAGAACATTTTTTCTTCATGTTTTTATTAAAAATATTTAAAATAACTAAAGTACTTTTCTAAAAAAATTTAAAAAGGGAACAAGCCAGAATGCAGTCAATGATTTTGGTTCTTGCGAATTGTTTGAGCTGGGTACATTCTCAAAAAACAAACTGAACTATATAGCGAGTCTCGCAAAGAACTAGACCTCTTTGGTGACTTTCTGGGGAAATGCCAGAAAGTAACAAACAAGTGCCGCAGGCAAAAAGTATGTTCTGCAAAAGCAAAAAATCACAAAAGAATAAATAGCAAAATGGGAGGAAATTGCAAGTTTTCCACGCCATTAGCATTTGACAATCACAAAAAAATTTAACTAATATTCGTCGTCCAAATCAAAGACAAGATGTAGAGTATTTTGTATCTGGTCGTGATACTTAGTTTCAAGCTCACCCAATTTTTCTCAGAAATAATGCTTATCGATAGTCAATATCTGGCTCCCCAGAAATCTACTCACAGAAGACAATCCGTTGCTTTTGCTAGGAAAAATAAAAAATTCACTAGGGAAAGGGGTCTTTTCGGTAGTAGTCAAAGGACAAACAATAAGCGTAGGCGCATATTCATTGAATGTGTTATTCTGCAAGACAACACAGGGTCTCTTACCAGCCTGAACATGTCATTTTTTGGGATCCAGATTAACTACAAAAATATCATATTTCTTTATCTGCATTATTTCTTTGTAAGAGAATTAAACTGTGCAGAAGCGAATTCCTTATTGATTTGCCTATATTCATCGCCTCTATCTTCCCATCACCTCTTAATCTGTTCCTTGGTGCAAACTTTTTTATACAGCTGAAGAGCCTCTTCGATGACCTCGTTTTTGTTTATATTACATTGCTTCGCCCATTCCGCAACAAAAGTAATCGCAGGTTTGGACAAGGTAGTAGTAATAGCATAGCCCATAATGGAGATATTAACATATAAAACATACGTATATTATACAAATATATAACTAAATCAAGAACAAAACACATAAAGTCTGACCATTTTTCATACATTTTGCTGGGCCGTCATTGCGAGTAGAGATGTCGATTCATCGCATCTCACTACGAAGCAATCTAGATAAAGGCGAAGGGCCAAGAACATTGACATATTCGTAATTTTATACTTGACATTGGTTCGCCAATATATATAAACTATAGCGAAGCCAAAAATTCTTCTCCCCTCTGTCATTGCGAACCTTTAGCTGCGAACGTAGTGTGGCAGGAAGCGCGGCAATCTAGAGGGTTAGGGAGAGTAAGGTATTTCACAGCAATAGATAATTGAGACGCCAGAAAAACTTGAACATTTTTGAAAGTTTTTTAACGTCGAAATTATACCGACTTTGTCGGTAGAACGAAAAAATGTGAAGTTCCCTTTAGCAAGGAGCATTCACCCTTCCCCCGGCAAGCCGGGGGACAGTCATTCCGGCGCTGTCATTGCGAGCAAAGCGCGGCAATCTGGAGCCGGAATCTAGGCGGAGTCTCATTATTTATTAACAAAACAAAACAAAAAAATCAAAAACATGAAAAATATAATAATTTTAGTAATGATTCTACTCTCAACAGTAGGACTTACGCAGAAAAGCGTCGCTCAATACGACACAACATTAAGCAATGATTACAACCAAACACTCGTGTTGCCGGAGATTTCTCCATACACGATTGGTAAAAAAAACGGCGGACCATTTGTATTGAAGCCAAATGACTATCAAACAGGTAATGTCACATGGAATATGCCATGTAATGGTGGGGTTTCGACAGATGATTCTCTAACTACCTGTGGACCAGGGCATTACGGCGTGACTTATAAAAAAAACGACAACGTATGGACCTATCTAGATATCTACATACGTTACTTCGTAGATATCATCGACAGCACTCCCGGATCTACCACCTACGGCCAGATGCCTGACACCGTATGGATCCCGCAGAGCGGGACTGCTGATTTATCAGTTGGCACAAACTTTGCACTTAATTTATGGTTTGTATTAGGCGCAGGAAGTGAATTCTCAAGCAACAATAGCGTCAATGTTTCACATGGAACATATGTGGTAGGTTGCTCTGACGGAGATTATACTTCATGGGATACCATCGTAGTCGCCGAAATCTGCACGCCCGTCACTTCCAGCCAGAACATTAACCTCTGTGCAGGTGATACCTTCAGCATCGGCACCCACAATTACACCACAGGCGGTACTTACGTAGATACCTTACAGGCAGTTAATAGTTGTGATAGTATTGTTACTACCAATATTACATTGATTAGCTATCCTATACTGACCGTCACCAACGACACTGCCATCTGTGCAGGATCATCCGTAGTTCTTACCGCCGGTGGCACAGGGAATAGCTTTAGTTGGTCAACAGGTGAAACGACTGCAAGCATCACGGTAAATACAGCTGACACCTTCTTTGTATGGTCCGGCAACTACTGTGGCACCAACATCGACAGCGTCATCGTAACGATAAACCCGCTACCGACAGTAAGCTTCGCAGTTGATACCATCACGGTCGGTAGTATACAAAATGTAACACTTACGCCGACCATCGTCGGCGATACTTACCTCTGGTCAACGGATGAAACGACACCAAGCATCATAGCTGACACCGTAGGATGGTTCTACGTCACCGTGACCAATGACTGTGGGTCAGCCGTAGATAGTATATTTATACGCCTGGTTACCAACGTTCCTCAGACCACGAACAAATCTCAA
>MNYI01000026.1 GCA_001873945.1 Candidatus Desantisbacteria bacterium CG2_30_40_21 | reverse complement strand
CTGGCTTGAGAAAACGGTTAAGCGTAAGATAGAAAAAAGAAGCCTAACAAGAAAAAATAACTGGATGGGCAGATTTGCCTGTAATTACCCCTTTGTGTAACATGATGAGGTATATTTGGTATGATAATTCTTGCTATTCTTGCCATAATAAATAAATATTATCATACAAATAGCATTTTGTCAATAAAAAAACGGGCGCTGTCCCCGGTTTCAGGTAATCAGCATTTTTAAGCTGGAGCCATGGGAAGGATATTGGTTGAAGACCAGATCCATACCTTCCCACAAATATTATTGGACAATTTCCAATAAATATGTTATAATACAAGAAAAGTCAAGTTAAGGAGTCAAGAAAAAATAAGTTGTACACCAAGAGTCACTCAAGACGCTTGGATGGCAAGTCTGGCAAGTCTGACTGTTCGTAATCGACGAACAACGAAGCCAGCCAAGATGGATCGGTGACACGACTCCTGCAAGTTATTTTTTCTCCGGCGACTAACCACAAGGAGGAACAAAATGTTACGGTTCTTATTGCTTAGTATTTTATTATTGGAAACAACCGTTGCCTATGCCCAGCCAGACAGGGGTATTGATATTACCATCTATTCTCAGAATCTGGCTATGGTTAAAGAGGTGAGACCTTTTAAGGCAAAACAGGGGGCAGGATTGATTACCCTTTCTGACCTTCCAGCACAACTTGATCCAAGTAGTATCTCTATATCTCCAATCTCTGTCTTGCAACAAAGTTACGAGTATGACCTTTCAGATTTCAGCAAGTTACTGGCAAATTGTATCAATGGAACAGTGTCTGTCAGCCTTCAAAACGGAAAGATATTTGAGGGTTATCTATTGGGTTATGACCAGCAATGGATATTCTTAAGAAACAATATCCGAGTAGAATTAATAGCCATTGGTGAAATTGCCAACATCAGCCTTTCAAATAAAATGGATGGTTTGCTTACCACACCTACCATTGTGTGTAGGATTAGCGAGGATACGACATTACCCCAACAGATAACCCTTCGCTATCTTACCTCTGGAATAAGCTGGAAATGTGATTATACGGCTGTTATCAATAATAACGATACGGCTATAGAGCTTTCAGCCAAGGCAACCATAGACAATCAAAGTGGTGGAAAATTTCCACAGGCAAGAATAAAATTAGTAGCAGGAAATCCCTTCAGGATACAGGACATGCCTGTCCAGAGATATAAAATGAAACGGATGATGATGGCAGCAGCTCCATTGTCTGAGGCAGCGGGGGGACAATATAATAGTCAGGAAAATTTAGGGGAGTATTATCTATATACTATAAAAAATTCTGCTACACTCAATAATAATCAAACAACTCAGTTAGGTTTTTTTCCCCAGAAGGATGTTGCGGTTAAAAGAACATTCAATTATGACTACACAAAATCAGCGAAAAATGCCAGACTTATGCTCTCCTTTAAGAATGAGGATCAAAGCGGTCTGGGTACCCCTTTGCCCAAAGGAAAGATACGATTTTATAAACAAGATGAGGAAGGTTTCCTGCAGTTTATTGGAGAGAATATTATGGAACACACACCTGTTGATAAGAATGTAACCCTTTGCCTTGGTGATGCCTTTGATGTTACGGCAAAAAGAGAGGTAAGGGATAGAAGGGTATTATCCAAAGAAATGGTGGAAGAGGATTATGAGATTAATATCCTGAATAGCAAGAAAGAAAAAATAACAGTAGAGGTTGTAGAACATCCTTGGGGAACATGGAGTATTATTCGTAGCACACATAAATCTGCTAAAAAAAGCGCGGGTACGCTCTTGTTTGAGGTTGAGGTATTGCCCGGGAAAGAGGAGACTCTTGCATATACGGTGTCTTATAGGAGATAATTCTGCTGTCGCGTTTAATCATTTACAATATCGTAAACAGGGAACTTTCGGCATACTCAAGTGCCAATTTTCCGTGCTACTTGCGATGAATATCTGTCAATTTCCGTATCTTATCGGTCTGAATATGACAAATAGCAATTGCCAGACCATCTGCAGCATCATCTGGTTTGGGAACATGGTCAAGAGATAAAAGGAGTTTCACTACCTTCTGGATTTGTACCTTGCTTGCATGTCCATCTCCGCAAACAGTACTCTTGACCTGAAGAGGGGTATATTCAAACACATTTATCCCTGCCTCAGCCATAGTCAACAAAATAACCCCACGAGCATGGCTGACACTAATAGCGGTTTTCATGTTTTTGCTGAAGAATATTTCCTCTACAGAGGCAGTATCCGGATGATACTGAGAGATAATAGCCGTCAGATTCTGCCGAATTATGATAAGTCTTTGTGCCAGAGATAATTCCCGACTTGTAACTATACAGCCATAATCAATCATTTTGTAGGATGAACACCCTTGTCCAGTCAAGGTCTCAATTATCCCATATCCGGTTCTTTCTGTGCCAGGATCTATTCCTAATACTCTCATGCTTGTAACCACACATCCTACTTGGCAGCGTTAAATTTGAACCATGCCAGAAAATATTTAACCACAAAGGACACAAAGTACACAAAGAAGACATAAAGAGGAAGAGAGAAATTCTTTTCTTTCTCTCTTTGTGTCCTTTGTGTTCTTCGTGGTTAAAATTACTTTTGTGGCTAATCACTCTTCTGCCTGCAATTCAGCCATAATCTCATCTGAAATATCAAAGTTAGCATAAACCGCATTAACATCGTCATTTTCCTCAAGGTTTTCTATCAATCTAAGAATCTGTTTAGCCAAATCCTTTTCAACCTTGATATAGGATTGAGGTATCATGGATAATTCATCGTATTCAATAGGAAAATTCTGCTTTTTCAAAGACTCTTTTATTCCTGAAAAACTTCCCGGATCTGTTATAACCTCATATACATCCGCATTATCTGTTTTAACATCATCCGCACCCAATTCCATGACTATTTCTAAGAGTTTATCCTCATCGGTTCCCTCTTTTTTTATGCCAATGCAGCCTTTCTTAGAGAACATCCATGAGACACACCCTGCCTCACCGAGACTCCCCCCACTCCTTGAAAATATTTTTCGTACCTCAGCTGTAATCCTGTTTCTGTTATCTGTCATGGTTTCAACTAAGACAGCTATCCCGCCAGGTCCGTATCCCTCATAATTAATCTCTTCAACTATCACCCCCGGAAGCTCTCCTGTGCCCCTTTGGATAGCTCTCTTGATATTATCTTGCGGCATATTGACTTCCTTAGAATTTTCGATAACAGTACGAAGTCTGGGATTCATATCTGGATTTCCCCCATCCCGAGCAGCAAGTGTTATCTCTTTTATCAATCTGGAAAAGAGCTTCCCCCTCTGTGCATCCGCTGCACCTTTTTTGTGCTTAATAGTTGCCCATTTTGAATGGCCGGACATAATGATACCTCCTTGAAAAATTTAGTGTCTGACTAGTCGGACATGTCAGACTGGTCTGACTGGTCAGTGATTTTCTTCTTTTTCTACCTTAGCCTCAGCAATTATTTTTTCTGCAATCAGATGAGGTACTTCCTCATAATGAGAAAAATTCATCTTAAAGCTGCCCCGTCCACGGGTAATAGATCGCAATGCTGTAGCATATTTATACATCTCTGCCTGAGGGACATTTGCCTTGACTATCTCATTTTTTCCTTGAGGCTCCATACTCAATATCCTTCCCCTTCGGACATTAAGATCGCCAATTACCTCACCCATGGTTGCCACTGGTGCAAGGCATTCTACCTCTACAATAGGCTCTAACAGGACCGGGTTGGCATCCTCAAACGCCTTCTTAAAGGCAAAGGTACCTGCAATCTGAAAGGCTAAATCTGAGGAATCTACATCATGGAATGAGCCATCATACAGTGTTACCTTGACATTAATTATACGGCATCCAGCCAGAATACCCTTATCCATAGTATCCCTCACACCCTTTTCTACAGGAGGGATATATTTTGCCGGAATAGAACCACCAAATGTCTCATTTACAAACTCAAATCGCTCACCAGTAGTTAATGGGTCAATCTTCAGGAATGCCTCACCATATTGTCCCCTACCCCCTGATTGTTTTTTATGCTTATAATTACCCTGCCCATGTTTTTTGATGGTTTCTCTGTATGGAATTCCTGGTTTGTATGTCTCTACCCCTGTCCCAAACCTTCTGATTAGTCGCTCCACCACCACATCTAAATGGGTTTCACCCATACCGGAGATGATTGTTTGGGCTAATTCGTGGTCAATATGCATGGTAAAGGTAGTATCCTCTTCAGAAATCTTATGAAAACCAAGCCCCATTTTTTCTTGATCAGCCTTTGTCTTTGGTCGGACAGCAAGGGAAATACAAGCTTGCGGAAAATCTATAGCCGCAAGAATAATTGGACTGGATGATGCACACAACGAATCTCCTATCTTTGCCCCTTTAAGTTTAACAATAGCACCTATATCCCCAGAACATATCTTTTCGACATCATTTTTTCGTTTGCCTGTCAACAAGCATAAATGCCCTATTCTCTCTTTATGCTCAGTGCTTGCATTAAGTATATCCATACCATTGGTTATACTGCCAGAGTATGCCCTAAAAAATATCAACTCACCTATGTGTGGATCAGAGATTATTTTGAATACCAATCCACAGAAGGGGTCATCAACAGAAACATTTCTTGTCATTTCAGTATCTACCCCGCAAACCTTACCCACATCTGCTGGAGATGGAAAGGATTCAGCAATCAGGTCAAGAACCTTATCCACACCAATATTGTTACAGGCACAACCGCAAAGAACAGGCACAATTGTGCCATTTTTGATACCAATATTCAAGCCTGAAACAATCTCTTGTTCAGACAATTCCATGGTTTCAAGATATTTCTCGGTTAAGGCATCATCACTTTCTGCTGCT
Source organism: Candidatus Desantisbacteria bacterium CG2_30_40_21 (assembly GCA_001873945.1). Classification (GTDB taxonomy): domain Bacteria; phylum UBA9089; class CG2-30-40-21; order CG2-30-40-21; family CG2-30-40-21; genus CG2-30-40-21. Next base: position 10,792 of record MNYI01000026.1, on the reverse strand, counting down.
GCATCTATTAATTTCTCTCTATACTTTTCTATTTTGTCCGAAATATCAGGTGGCATGGGTCTTTCTTGTGCCTTACCATCCTTATATTCATAAGCCTTCATCTTGATTAGATCAACTATTCCGGAGAATTTATCCCCGACACCTATAGGGAGTTGAAAAAGAACAATATTTGCAGAGGATTCTAAGATAGAAAAAGAATCTATTGCCTTATAAAAATCAGCATGTTCCTTTTCCATCTTATTTATAAAAATACATCTTGACAGATACCTTTCATCAGCAAATTGCCAGACCATTTCTGTGCCTATTTCCACACCTGATGTGGCATCAATAACGACAACACAACCCTCTACAATGCGTAAGGATTTTTTAACCTCTCCGACAAAATCTGCATAACCAGGAGTATCCAACATATTTACCTTGATCTTTTTCCACTCACCATAGCCAAGACTGACATTGACAGACATCTTTCTTTTGATCTCATCAGGCTCATAATCCATGGCAGTCGTTCCATTATCAACCCTGCCCAATCGGTCCACTGCCTTTGCATTAAAGAGCATGGCTTCTGTCAGCGTCGTCTTCCCTGCCCCACCGTGTGAAATAATCGCTACATTTCGAATCTCGTTTGGTTGATACATATTGATCCTCCTTGTGCTAAAAATAAATCACGGTTATGACCGTTGCTTTTTGCCCTTGAAGTCTATGCCACGAATACCCTCTCCATTAGTTTCCCTCCTCGTATAATTCTTGTTAGTATACCATAATAAAATAATAAATGTCAATGAAAATTTCAGAGCCATCTGCATTAATCCCTTGACAAATAGCCATCCATATAGTATTCTACTTATTATGATATTATCCTTTACTCAAAAACCTGAATAAATACCAGCATATTGGTGTGGATATATCCTCTGGAGCAGAGATTAACATCAAAAGATAAACACCATGAAAGAAAATACCACACAAAATCTATACTCCGTATCCTCTCTGCCAGACGCTATCGGAGTATATCTATTCAAGGATATAAACGAAAAAGTCTTGTATGTTGGCAAGGCAACCTCACTCATTAAGCGGGTTCGTTCTTATTTTGTTTCTAATAATACATGGAAGGCAAGACAACTTTTACAGTATGCCCACAAAATAGATTATATCCTGACTGCTTCAGAGAATGAGGCATTGATTTTAGAGTGCAATCTCATCAAAACACATTGTCCCAAATATAATGTACTCCTTAAGGATGACAAGGCATATCCGTATATTAAAATAACCCTGAATGAAGACTATCCGAGAATGCTTGTGGTAAGAAAAACAAAGAATGATGGGGCAGCCTATTTTGGCCCATACACCAATACCTCAGCTATGAGACGAACAATGAGGATGATCAGGGAAACATTCCTTATTCGTGACTGCAAGCAAAAAATCAAGCCATCGATAACAAAGAGCCCCTGTCTGAATTATCATATTAAGCAATGTGCCGGACCATGTGCCCAAAAGATTGACATGGAAGGTTATCAACGGATAATTAAAGAGGTTTGCTTATTTCTGGAAGGAAAAATGGATAGTCTGATAGTTGATATGACAGAAAGGATGAAGAAAGAGGCTGTCTTGCTTCGATTTGAGCAAGCTGCCAGAATCAGGGATCAGCTCAAGGATATTGAACAATTCATGGCAAGGCAAAGGATGGTAATTAATAAGCCTGTTGACATTGATGAATTTATCCTGAAACAAAAAGGGATGAACCTTAAGCTTTCGGAGGTAAAGGCATTACTGAATCTGAAAAATTTGCCTTTACGAATTGAGGCATTTGACATCTCAAATATCAGTGGAAAAATGGCGGTAGGGTCAATGGTTGTATTTGTAAATGGTAAACCTGAAACGACTGAATATCGGAAATTCAAAATACAGGGGGAGTTTGCGGGACAGGATGATTTTGGTATGATTGAGGAAGTGGTAAGTCGAAGGTACAAAAAAGTATTGGCTGAGGATATACAACAACCTGATTTGATTATGGTTGATGGTGGGAAAGGACAACTCAATGCGGCATTTAAGGTATTATCCCTACTTGGGCTGGAAAAGATACCATTAATCTCCATAGCAAAACCACAGAAGGCTGGTGAGACAGATCGAATATTTACCCTTTGTTCTCAAGAGCCATTACCTTTTCAGAGCGACTCTAATATCCTGCATCTATTTCAGTACATTCGAGACGAGGCTCATCGATTTGCAATATCTTTTCATCGTAAGATACGAGAGAAAAATCAGATAGGGATATGAAGAAAAATCAACATGCCTGTACCGAATGCCTCCTTAAAAAACATGTTGACATTTAATCAAAGATGCTGTATAATATGAATAATTTATTTTAATTATTCATAGTTGCTGGCGTAGCTCAACGGTAGAGCAGCTGATTTGTAATCAGCAGGTTGCGGGTTCAATTCCCATCGCCAGCTCCAGAATTGGAGAGATACCCTAGCGGTCAAAGGGAGCAGACTGTAAATCTGCCGGCTCTGCCTTCGGAGGTTCAAATCCTCCTCTCTCCACCATTTTTTGCTTACGATGAAAGACATGCCAAAAAGATAACCCCATATTTACATCGATTAACATGGTGTTTGTGTTTCGCTATTCTCATCCAAATGCTCGTTTTTGTTCACACTTTACAAACATCGAAATCGTTATTTGCTCATTATAACCAAACAGGAGGCACAGAAAGAATGTCAAAAAAACCAAAACCCATCCCAGCCAAAAAGATAGCCAGAATTACTGATATTACTATGGTTATTCTCATCGTATTTATTCTGGTTATTAGCATTAAGGCATATTTTACAGGGACAATGGAGCTTTTTATTCTCTGGGCACCATTATCCATCTATATTGTGATATTTTATGCCTACTTAGTTAATGTGCTTCAAAAACAGAATGAGGAATTAGAATGCTCGAATAAGGAATTGAGAAGGTCTATTCAGAAAAAGTATGAGTTTATATATAATATCTGCATCCAGCTTCGCAAGCCGTTTCACTCAATAAAACATTCACTTGCATATGTCATTGGAAATACAGCCTTGTCCTCATTTAATAAAAGATTATTAGAGCAGTCTGAAAAGGGTATTGAACACCTTGATGAGGTGGTTTCCAGATTATTGGATCATTCCATGATTACCTCTGGCAGGACACATCTAACGATAGAACAGACAAATATGAAGGAATTGATTAAAGAAGTGGTCAGGGCAACAACCTGTTTTGCTGAAACCAAACAAGTGTCTTTGAAAACAATTATCCCTGATACCTTGTCAGATATTCCTATTGATAGCTTAAGGATGCAGCAGGCACTAAGAAATCTTGTCTTAAATGCTATAAAGTTTTCTCCAGCTCAGTCAATGGTAACTATTCAGATAACAGAGGATACGAATAGGATGCAAATTACTGTTATTGACCATGGTGCTGGGATGTCTTCTCATAAGCTTGAAACAATCTTTGAGGAGTTCAGCCGTGAGGTAAGCCTGCCATTTTCTGAAATTCATGGCACAGGGCTTGGACTGCCAATTGCTCAAGGGATTATAGAGGCTCATGAGGGTAGTGTCTCTGCTACAAGTAAAAAAGGAGTGGGAAGCACCTTTACTGTTTCCTTGCCTAAGGAAACAACAACACTTTCTCTTTTAGAAGAAAGAAGACAAGTGAGAAAGTTTTTGACAACCATACCACATTTGACCGAGTTGGTAGACCAATCTATTCTTCAAGAGATTCAGAGTAATTTTACCAAAACCTTTGGTATCCTTACAATTATTACAGATAATGAGGGCAATCCTATCGTTACTTGCGATACTGGAAACGAGTTTTGTAAAATGATACAGGGTTGTTCAAAGGGTGCGATGCGATGCAAGCAATTTGCAGCCAGAGTAGAAACTGAAGCACTTAAGGATACCAGGGCAAAGGCGTATTATTGTTTTGCCGGGCTTGCTCATTTTTCTGCCCCTATTCTTGTGGAGCACATGCACTTGGGTTCTATTGAGATACAGGGGGCACAGGTATTTTTGCCGATTAATCCTGATAAACTCAAGGGTATAGCCAGAGATATGGAACTTGATTATGATAAATTGGTAGAAAAGGCATCCTCTGTTCCCAAGCTGCCAGAGGAAAGGGTATATTCAGCAGGAGAATTGCTCTATGCGATTGCCAATACCGTCTCATCCCTGTGCACGCATGAGCATAAACTCTCACATAAAATAGCCGAACTTTCAACCTTTTCTCAAGTAAGCAGGGCAATTACCTCAAATCTGGATTTTGATACCCTTTTAGACATGATTCTTTATACAACCATCAGTGCTCTGGAGGCAGATGGCGGGTCAATCATGCTCTTAAATGAAAACAATGAATTAATTATCAATGGTTCTTATGGATTACCCAATGCTATTCTTAGAGAGACAAGGGTGCCATTGGGCAGGGGCATATCCGGATATGTAGCTAAGGAGAAAAAACCTGTTATTCTGTATCACGGTATGCCGGATGAATATCTTACCCCATTATTGAAAAGAGGACACCTGAAAACAGCCATGTGTGTTCCTTTGGTGGTCAAGGGAGAGGTGATTGGTGTTTTCAATGTTACTCGCAAGAATGGTGATATTTTTACTGATGATTCTCTTATATTGTTTAAGACATTCTGTAGTCAGGCAACCATTGCCCTTGAAGAGGCAAGGATGTATGCCGCTATGGAGGAAAAAACCAAACAGCTTGAAGCCTTTACAAAGATTGGAGAGGTACCCCTTTCTGCCATAGACATGGATATAGCCTTAAGCCTTATTATTGAGGCTGTTTCAAGGGCAATGGATAGCCAAATGGCTTCTATCAGGTTATTAGATGATACAGGCGAAAACTTGATAATAATGGCCGGGTATGGATTGTCTGATAAATATCTGCAAAGAGGTGCCTTGAAAATTGGACAGAGCATCGCCGGCAAGGTGGTGGAAATAAGGGAATGTATTGCAGCAGAAGATGTTAGTTGTGATGATATGATTGAGGATACATCCTCATGTCTTAGCGAGGGGATAACATCATTATTGTCTGCCCCATTAATTATAAGAGAGAGGGCTATTGGGTGTATTACTGTTTATTCAAAAACAAAGCATATTTATACTCAGGAAGAGATGAAATTCCTTTTTGTCCTTGCCTCTCAGGCAGCAGTTGCTATTGAATATACAAAGATATTCAGGACCATTCGTGATGGATTATCTAAAACATCCCTGTCTTTGAGTGAGGCAATAAGCTCTATGGATTCCTATGATATTCAGCAGGGTAAAAAAAAGGCAGAGTATGCCTCATTAATTGCCAAAGAAATGAATCTTTCGACTATCGTTGTGGAAACAATTAAGATAGCCGCCCTCTTGCATGATATTGGAAAAATGGTTATTCCTGAGAAGATTCTACAAAAGCCGGGGGCACTAACCAAAGAGGAGTTTGAGACCATCAAGAAACACCCATTAATCAGTGAAAAGATACTAAAAGAGATCGAATTGCCATGGGATGTCTCAGTCTCAATCAAACAACATCATGAAAGAATAGATGGCAAGGGATACCCACACGGGTTGACTAAGGAAGAGATAAGCACAGAGGCACTAATCATTGAGGTTGTAGATGCCTTCTATGCCATGATATCAGAGCGACCGTATCGAAAGGCACTCTCTACTGACGAGGCAATGGGAGAGTTGCAAAAAGAAGCCGGCAAACAGTTTTCACCAGAGGTGGTGGAATCGTTTATGAGGGCGTTGAAGAAGGTAGAGGAAAAGGATACAAAAAAATGAACATACTATTTATGGGTAACCCGCCGTTTGCTGCCCCATCATTACAATCAATAGCCCGAGACAAGCAGCATAAGGTATCGGTAATTACTCAGCCTACCAAGCAAGGAAGGGGATACCACCTCTCGCCGCCAGTAATAAAGCTTTTGGCACAAAGATTAAATCTGCCTGTGTATCAGCCATTTTCTCTTAATACTGAAGAGGGGATAACATTGGTGAGGAATTTACAGCCGAAATTGATAGTTGTTGTTGCCTTTGGCCAGATTCTGCCAGATGAGATTCTTAGTATTCCAACATTCGGTTGCATTAACCTTCATCCATCCCTTTTACCCAAATACAGGGGTGCAGCTCCAATTCAAAGAAGCCTGATTAATGGGGATACTGTAACCGGAATAACTGTGGCATATATCAACTCTAAGCTGGATTCCGGAGATATTATTCTACAGAAAGAGATCAAGATAGAACCCTATGATACAGGTGATAGCCTTGCGGACAGGCTTTCTCAATCGGGTGCAATGCTTGTTATGGAAAGCATTGAATTGATTAAAGCCGGAAATGCCACCCGCATTCATCAGGATGAAACACAGGTAAGTCATGCACCAAAGATACGGCATGAGGATAGCCTTATTGACTGGCAAAGGTCAGCAAGGGATATATTTAATCTTGTAAGGGCATTGAATTCTGCTTCAGGAACATATATTATGGTAGGTGGGGAAAGATTAAAGATATTGACGGCAGAGATTGTTGAGGAGTGTGGGTCTTTCGAGCCTGGAACAGTAGTAGAATTGACCAAAGATGGACCACTTATTTCTACTCATGATGGGGGGTTGCTTCTTCTTACGGTTCAGCCACAGGGTAAAAGGTTGATGTCAGGCTATCAATTTCTTCAGGGACATCGGTGGAGTGTGGGGATGAAGCTGGGGTAAACATGTGATTCTCCATGTCTTTGTGTCTTTGTGAAGAACAATTATCACATTTTTTTTCACATTTTTTCATATTTTTTCATATAAGTAGAAAAAACTCTTGACAATCTCAACTCAATGTTTTATACTAATATAGCATGAAGTCCTGTTAAGGAGGGGTATCTGGTTATGCACAAAGGATGTTTACAGTTATTAATAGCTATATTCTGCATGCTGCCTATGGTTTGTCTTGCAGAAGAAGAGAATATTGGGAAACGAGCTGATTCGTATTTTAATGAGGGGTATCAGGCATATTTCAAAAATGATGTGGATAATGCTATCCTTAACTTTAGTAAAGCGATAGAGTTAAATCCAACGAGATCAAATTATCACCTTTTTCTGGGCAAGGCATTTCAAAAAAAAGGTATCCTGCCAAAGGCAACAGATGAATTGAAATTTGCTGTAGAGATTGAACCTGATTTGGTTGAGGCACATATAAAGCTTGGAGACTGCCTCTATAGTCAGGGGTTATGGAGTGATGCGGAAAAGGCATTTTTGAAGGTAATTAAACTTAAACCTGATGATTTTGAGGGATATTACAAAATAGGGCAGGTTTATATTAAGAATAAAAGGGTTGATGAGGCAGTTGCAAATCTCTTAAAGGCAAAGGATATGAACCCTGAAGAGCCAAATATCCCATTTTATCTTGGACAGGCTTATCTGGAAAAGGATGAAATCTTTTTAGCTATCTCTGAATTTGGCAATGCCATTAAGATTGAATCAAACAATCCTTATTATTATTATTGGCGTGGGAATGCATATTTTGCCAGCGGTGATTATCGGGATCCAAACGATTATTACTGGAGATCTGTGGATGATTACCAGAAAGCCATTGAGTTTGGGCTGGCAACACCGTATGTTTATTTCATGTACGGTAATACCATTCTGAATCGTGCCTTTTATTGCACAACAGCTAATCGAAAAGAGGATTCTCTTGATCTTCTGGAAAGAGGTATTGTTAAATACAAAAAGGTTATTGAATTGGAACCAAAGGCATCTAATGCCTATAATAACCTTGGGTTAGCATATTTCTATCTTGGAAGATTAGATGAATCAATAACTGCCTATAAAACAGCTATTGACCTTGAACCAGTGATTGCCTTCTTTCATGATAATCTGGGGGATGCCTATTATAAAAAGGCTCAATTTAAGGAATCTGTTACTGAATGGAATCTTGTAAAAGAATTAGACCCCAATTATATTATGAGTCAGATATACGCACCTGTTCCCCCAAGACCAATCAAGCAAAAGTTAAGAGAGGCAAAGAGAAGGGTTGAGTAATATACTCAAGTGTGGCATAAATTGCGTTTTTCGCTGGTCTTAATCAGCGATAGCTGTGTTGTTCAGGTTCGCAATAGTACACTATTGCTCACCTTGCGCGCCCTTGCTCTCCTTTATTAATCCTCACCCCGAGAAAAATCACAATTTATGCCCCACTTGAGTATAGCAAAACAGCGTATATTTCAGTGCAAAGGAGAAATTTATTATGCCCATTCTAACTTTACCTGCTCATTTTGATGGTAATCGAATTTGTTTAGATGAACCGTTTAGTCTGCAACCAAATACTAATCTGATTATTACCATTCTGCCAAGGCAGGAATCTAATAATGAACATAGAGATTGGTTGCAACTATCGAGTCAAAAATTAGAGGACGCATATGGAAAGAATGAACCTGAGTATTCCTCAAGCTTGCTCAAAGAGGTAAACCACAACTATGAAACAAGGTGATGTAATCCTTACACCAGTACCACAGGCTGATGGAAAACTGAAGAATAGATCAACAATTATCCTACGGGAAATGCCATCTTATGGGGATTTACTTGTTTGTGGTGTAAGCACCCAGTTACACCAATATGTCAAAGGTTTTGATGAGATTATCTCTCCTGAGGAGGAAGATTTTAAGGCAAGTGGCTTACTATCAATATCTTTGATCAGACTTGGCTTTTTAGCTGTGTTGCCACGGAGTCGTATACTTGGTTCTATTGGTACAATTTCATCTAATCGTCATAAGCGTCTATTAAAAACCCTCAGTGACTATCTTGTGATTCTATAACGAATCATGTGGGTAAGTCAAATTTAAGAAACTCTATTATATACTCAAGTGTGGCATAAATTGCGTTTTTCGCTGGTCTTAATCAGCGATAGCTGTGTTGTTCAGGTTCGCAATAGTACACTATTGCTCACCTTGCGTGCCATTGCTCTCCTTGATTAATCCTCACCCCGAGAAAAATCGCAATTTATGCCCCACTTGAGTATCAGCTAATATTCGTGCCTGCCCATTTATCTCTCTGCATCCTCTGCGTTTCAAAATGAGAATCGCTGAATAATAACAGAAAGTTCTTGACAAAAATTGAAAAATGTAGTAATATTATAATCGTTCAGCCATTAGCATTCAGTCAGAACAGAAAAATAAAGGGAAATAAACTCCAAAGGATACAATGAAGAAAATACTGTGGAGAACACATTTAAGAGCATATCTTGTTACAGGTTTTTTGACGATTTTACCGGTTATGGCTACTGCCTTTCTGGCGATGATAGTTGCGAAACTCTTGTACAAACTACTTGGCAGCCCATTTCTTTTTCTATTGGAGACATTCTTCCATACTAAAATCTCAGGAATTTGGCTGATATTATTTGATACGCTGGGTGTTGTTTGTGGATTAATCTGTGTTCTGGTATTTCTTACATTGATTGGTATTTTAACTGCCAATATCTTGGGTCGAACATTATTTATCTGGTTTGAAAATCTTTTAGTTAAGGTTCCTTTGATTAGTAATTTCTATGGAGCCATAAAACAGCTTGTTAATATCCTTTTTTCTAATGGCAAAAGTTCGTTTACCAGAGCAGTATTAGTGGAATATCCAAGAAAAGGGGTGTATTCTATAGGTTTTGTTACAGCAGAAGACAACCCATTTATTGCTACTATTACTGGTGAAAAAATGGTTAATATCTACTTGCCAACAGCGTTAAATATTGCCTCTGGCTTTATGATTGTTGCTCCGGCAAAGGAAATTATTCCTTTGGATATTAGCGTTGAAGATGGCTTGAAATTAGTTATCTCTGGTGGAATTATTTCTCCTGCCATAGATAATGGAGAGGAAAAGAAAGACGATGAATAAGAATGAGTTGAGTGGTGTAGTGGCGAATAAAACAGGGTTCCTAACTAAGGACGCCCTGATTATTATAGATTTAATCATTGCTACCATGAGAAATGGGCTGTGTCAGGAAGGAAGGATAGAGTTAAGAGGACTTGGCAGTTTTGAGGTTAAGAAAAGGGCGCCACGAAAGGGAAGGATATTGGCTACTGGAGAGATGATTGATATTCCTGGTCATAATACCGTTGTTTTTGTTTCGGGTAAGCCCCTAAAAAAATTGGTAAACGAGCGGCTGTAATTCAGTGGTAGAATGCCAGCTTCCCAAGCTGGACGTCGTGGGTTCGAGTCCCATCGGCCGCTCCATATTAAGGAATATTATTATGAATATAACCCATGAAATGGTAGAATATATTGCTCAATTGGCAAGATTAGAGCTAACCAACCCAGAAAAAAAGATGTATTCTCGCCAGCTAACAGATATTTTGACCTATGTATCTAAAATGGGTGAATTAGATACAGCCAGTGTCCTGCCTACTTCTCATCCCATACCTATGGAAAATATATTCCGTGAAGATATGATTATTCCTTCCATATCAGTGAAGGATGCCTTAGCCAATGCCCCGCAGCAAAGGGATGGTTATTTTATTGTTCCCAGCGTATTGGATTAATTTGACTTTGTTAAATTAATACCGTAACTACTCAGGTAAAGTAATTTGCCACAGAGACACAAAGAAACAAGGGTGCACAATAACTATTATAGCTACATTGGACGGAAAAGAAAACAACGAAATACGCGAAAGGCACGAAAAGCAAGGGAAATAAAGACAGAATTTTTTCGTGTTTTTTGTGTTTTTCGTTGTTATCTCTTGATAGCTGAGTAGTTACAATATTTATTTATTATGGCAAGAATGGCAAGAATTATCGTACCAAACATACCGCATCATCTTA
>MNYI01000225.1 GCA_001873945.1 Candidatus Desantisbacteria bacterium CG2_30_40_21 | reverse complement strand
AGGAAGCATTAGATAATAAAAGAAAATTGTTGAGGCTATCCATAGCTAAGTTACCAAAAGGCAGGATAATATTAAAACTTGTCAGACTTGAAAAATTAAAGAACTCTCGAAATGATATTATCCTCCATGATGGGGATTCCCTGTTTATTCCCAAAACCCCTGTTTCTGTGACTATTATTGGTGAGGTGTATAATCCAGGGGCAATCCTACATCATCATGGTCATCGTGTGAGGAATTATATAAACAATGTTGGTGGATTGACCATGAATGCAGATAAATCAGCAATTTATGTTATTAAACCTGATGGACGGGTGGAAAGAAAGGGGCTTTTTGGATGTAATATGGTTGGTAGAGGTGATATAATTGTTGTTCCTGCTCGAATAGAAACAAAGGTTAGTTTTAAGGAGATAGTGTCAACCATCTATCAATTATCTGCAACGGTTGCAGTTATGATCAATGTTTTTAAGTAGGGGTTGTTTAGAGGTGTATTCATGGATGATGAAGAGATAAATTTACTGGATTATTTGAAGGTTATTAATAAATATAGAGCATTAATCATCACCCTTTGTGTCCTGTCTGTCCTACTTACCATGATTGTTAGTCTGCTAATGCCAAAGACATACGAGTCTACGGTTACTATTCTTTCTCCGCAAGAGGGCTCCGGGGGTGGAATGTCTCTGGCAGGTTTCCCTGAATTGCAAGCTGCTGCGGGTATCATGGGCATGGGACAAAAGAGTTCTGTGGATATCTTTGTGGCTATCCTTAATAGCAGAAATATGGCGGATGCAGTAATCAAACGGTTTAACCTTTTAACGGTCTATAAAGCAAAATTAATCGAGAATGCAAGAGTAGGATTAAAAAATGTAACCAAGATATCTGTTGGGAAAAAGAATGAGTCGATTAATATCACGGTTCAGGATATGGATCCAAAAAGGGCAGCAAAAATAGCCAATTTTTATGCAAGCAATTTGGATTTAATGGTTCGAGGGTTAGCCCTTAGCCGTGCCCAACAAGCGCGAATGTTTATTGAAAAAAGGCTGAAAGAGACAGAGAAGAGATTGATGGATGCAGAAGAAAGATCAGCTGGGTTTAAGACGCAACATGAACTTGTGGAGATGGGTGAGCAGGCAAGGGCATCCATTGGTGCTGCCACTCAAATAGAGGGAGAGATTACAGCTTCAGAGGTGCAGCTTAAGATCATGCAAAGCTATGCAACTGCTCAACATCCTGATGTGTCAAAATTAAGGATTAAGATAGGGCAATTAAAGGAACAACTGGGCAAGATGAAGTCTGGCAAGGAATCCTTGTATATCCCATTTTCAAAAACACCAAGGATAGGATTGGAACTAACCAGATTGACGCGTGAGCTTAAGATTCAGGAAACAGTGTTTGAACTGCTTACCCAGCAATACGAACAGGCAAAGATATCAGAGGCAAGGGACACACCATCAGTGCAAATATTGGATGTGGCTGTCCCATCAGCAAAAAAATGTAAGCCAAAGATTCGGGTAAATATGATGCTTGCCGGGACATTAAGCCTGTTTATAGGGGTATTTATGGCATTCTTTTTGGAATATTTGAAAAGGATAAGGGAAGAAAGGTAGGACAGGCATTCCTGCCTGTCTTGCAAATAAACAGGCGGCAGAATGCTTGTTTTACTAAAGGAGCAAGCAAATGGTAGATATAAGGCCATTTAAGGGCATTAGTTATAACCCAAAAAAGGTAAATCTTTCCTCAGTGATATCGCCTCCCTATGATGTTATCTCTTCTGCCGGGCAGGAATTTTATTATAATCAAGATGAGTATAATATTATTCGGATTATTCTTGGTAAAGAACATGCGAATGATAGCCAACTAAACAACAAATATACCAGAGCAAGAAATTATTTGAGTAAATGGATACAGGAGGAAGCACTCAGGCAAGATGATCATGAGGGTATCTATGTATATCGTCAGACATTTTCTGTCATGGATGAGACTCATGTCATTACCGGAATTGTTGCCTTAGTAAGGCTTGAAGAACTGGGTAAGGGGAATATCCTGCCTCACGAAGAAACCCTTTCTGCGCCAAAATTAGACAGATTGAAACTCATGGATGCGTGTGAGGGAAATCCAGAGCTTATTTATTCTCTGTATACTGACGAAACCTGTCAAATGGATGAGATATTGACTCGGACAGTTAATACTTGCGAGCCATTTATTGATTTTAAGGATGAAAATAAAAGGAGACAACAGGTATGGCAGATAACAGATGATAGCCAGATTGTTCAAATAATGAAAATAATGAGAGATAAGCCTGTGTTTATTGCAGATGGTCATCATCGATATGAGGCAACATATAGACTTAAGACAGAAAGGTCAATCATGGCAGGGGTCAGGTCGGATGAGCTGGCTGTTGCTGATGAGCTAAAGCATGGGATGATAGCAGGAGACAAGCCATACGATTATATCATGATGCTATTGGTGGCTATGGATGATCCGGGTTTGATAATACTTCCAACATATCGGCTGGTTAAGGGTATACAAGATTATTCTGTGGAAATAATTCTGGAAGGGTTAAAGGGGGCGTTTGAGACAAGCCGGTGTTCAAGGGATGAGATGTTTTCGGCAATTGAGGGTGAACAATATGCCTTTGGGATGTATGCTCAGGGTAATTTTTATCTGCTAAGATTGAAACAAACGGACAGGGACAAGCCCTATTCTTACGATGGGGGCATTAGCAATCAATTAATGGATGATAAGTCCATGGAATATCAATCCCTTGATGTGGTTGTCCTTCATTCTCTGGTGATTAATAAATTGCTTGGTAATTGTCCACAGGAAGGTAATATTGCTTATGTAAAGGATATGAAAGAAACTATTGATTCAATTGATAAAGGGGAATATCAATTGGCATTGTTTCTTGCCCCGGCAAGCCTGTCTCAATTAAAAACGCTATCATTAAATCAAGAAAAAATGCCACAAAAATCAACATATTTTTGGCCAAAACCTGTGAGTGGGTTGTTGTTGTATTTGTGGGTAACTACTCACCACAAAGGCACGAAAACACAAAAAGTTGATAAGTTGAATAGTTGATGGGTTGATAAGTGGATG
>MNYI01000103.1 GCA_001873945.1 Candidatus Desantisbacteria bacterium CG2_30_40_21 | reverse complement strand
CTCTCCTTATAGGAGCTTATCTTTACCCACAAATACCGCTGGACAATTTAAGATGGAGGTGGTGGAGATAACATGTTGTTATTAAATATCTTCCATGTATCTGCTATGTCATCTAACCTTTGTATACAAAGCCAAAGCGTTTGGGTTCCAGGTTCGCCATCGCTTTTCCTGCCTAAAAATCCTCCCAGACTTGCTGTCATATGCATCGCTTCTCGTAATGTTGGAGGTTTCAATGGTGATATTGGATTTTTCATCTTATAGGCAACCAATGCCTTCCATTCTACTTCTTCAAAAAATACGGTACATGGAATGTCAGGAATTTAGGGACAAGCTGAGGGTTCAACTGTTAGTATACCTTATTTTTCTTAATTCGTCAAGCTAAAATTGTCCACCTTCCGGGCGAGATGAATGAGGCAAGCTGGGGGTCTGTGTTGTATAATTTAATAGTATGCGATGTGTATCGCCAAGATATGTATTGTATGGTTCATAACAATAATCTAACTTTAATGATGAGTGCGTAATACCAATTCCAGCAGTAATCTTTTCGTTTTTATTTGTATTATACCCCATTCGTAAATAAAGATTTTTATTCTGATTATTTTTTAACACCTCATACTCTACCCCACAACCCAGATTTACATTCCTATCCAGTTCTTTAATTAATTCAAGACAGGTCAATAGCCTGTGTCTATTCTTGTAATATCCTCCAATCCGTAAACTTAATGGAAGACTATCCTTGTGATCTATAAACTTAGACCTTTTTAATCCTATATTATTCATACTTATTCCCAGTCCTAATTCATTATCTAAATTATATATTGCCCCTACATCCAATCCCATACCTTTAGCAGTTTCATTTTCTATCTTTGAACTAATTAGCTTAACCGTAGCCCCATAACCAAAATATTGATACACTCGCGTATAGACAATAGTGCTTATTAAATCATACGCACTATAATCAACCATGGGCAATCTGGTTATATACCTTCCCGGTATCTTATCCATATGCAAATAGGCTGTTGATATTCCAAGATACGCTGTCCTATCCTCTAAGGGCAGGCTATAGCCAATAAACTCATATTTGATATCGTTTAGCCATTGGTTATGCATAAAGGCTAATTCTCGTTTATCTATACCAGCAATACTTGCCGGATTCCAGTATATTCCTGTAACACTTACTCCACTGAATCCTACACCTGTCTTTCCCATGCTTGAGCCTCTTGGGTCAGGACTTATTCTTAATATATCTACCCCTTTAGGCTTGACTAATAATTCACCATAAACTAAACTGCTCTGACAAATGAGTAAACATAATAATGTTATAATCTTTTTCTTCATTGCTAATCTCCTCATGATACGACACCTTGGACATAAAATGCACCCTACGGTAGTATCCCTATCAATTCTACATTAGCTATTCTACTATAAAATCTCCAGCCACTGCCAGACAGCCTTATTTCTTTAATCACCAATGGTTTAGGGTCAAGCTCCATTAAGTTTATAGTGCTATAAGGGTACCAGATATCTTGTGGTATTTGCATTCCTATTTGTAGATAATTAATCTTTGGAGCATACATGAATCCCTGCTGCCAGATATATGTCTCATTATTTACATCCAGATAATCTATTCTAATGCTTATTGGATATGCTCCACCCTGATTACCATCACTTCTAAGTGAAGAATGAATAATCTTTGCCTCTGCTTTAAGGAATAATTGAGCATATCTTGATACATCCTTATTCAATACTTGTTTTATGCCCATCTCTCCTTTTATATATAGGGAGCCACTCCTTTTAATCTCTACCGCAAAGGGATATGTATCATCATTGGTTATCAATCTGGCATACATTTCCTTTCCTCTACCTGTCTTTACTAATTCCCATGCCGAAAGCCCTGAGGCAAAATCACCATTAGTTAATAGACTATGTGTCTCTTTCTCAAGGGTTACTGTCTCTTCTACTGCTGGCAATAATTCTTCAGGTTGTGGGTTAGTCTCTGAAATAGTTGATGAAGCAGGCAGTTCTTCTTCAATAGAAGGATTTTCTTCTGGTAGCACCTCTTTTATTTCTGGTGATATTTGTTCTGCTGTTATATTTGGCTCATCAGGTAATGGAAGAACAATTGGGATAGTTGCAGTAGCAACAAATACAGGTGGGATAGAAGTAGCTGTAGCAGTAGAATATACCCATGGAGCAAGACGCACAGTAATATAGGTTGGACTATGTTTAACCCTTCGTCCAAAGGGCATAGTTGTTTGAACAATAATTCTATATTTTACCTCTGGCTTTTCTTGTAAAATATCTTTTGTGGCTATAAATTCTTCGTTTATTTCTCCTTGTCTACTCATCACATTAACGAATTTTTCAAATAATGGTATCCATTTGTCTGAGTCAGGATAGGCTTCTTTTTCTACATGGATAATGATGGTACATTTTTGTGATACACGCGTCTCATTCTCACCTCGCCAGATAAGCCCAAATTTGAAAAAAATTGAGTTTTTGAGTAAAACAATTGGTGTCCCTTCTGCAGAGGAGATAGTTGTATTCATTGAGCAAGGTAGATTGCAACTCGTTTTCCATTTTGTGCAAATCTTACCTGAAAAAATAGTTGTAGGGATAACATCCTCCCCAAAAGATAAAACAGGTAGACAAAAGATAAAAATTAATAGATAGAACATTCTTTTTTTTAACATCATTACCTCTCCTACTCACCACAGAGACATGGAGGCACAGAGAAAAACGAAGAATTGATGAGAAATATCCTTATTCCACATTCCCCCATCACCATAAAAACATTGAAAATTGTAACCATTCACAATACGGTTACCGAAAATCTTCTGTATCTCTCCAGCAATTCTAATTATGACATTTTTACCGCATAAACACATAACAACTCACCATGGAGACACGGAGACACAGAGGAAAATCGAAGGACAAATCTCTTATTTGAATGTGGCTGAACGCAGATTTTTGGAAATTTGAAGCATTATTCTGTGAATTTATA
>MNYI01000047.1 GCA_001873945.1 Candidatus Desantisbacteria bacterium CG2_30_40_21 | reverse complement strand
GGACAGACATTCCTGTCTGTCTACCCTGCTACCTGCTGTAATTACATTTTTTCTAAAAATATTACGAAATTTCCTATATCTTCCTTGAAACTTCCAAAGGTTTCAGGAAGTATCTTAACTAATTTCTCCAATTTTTCAGGATTAATCTCAAAGGTATAGATGTCTCTTATGAGATGACGAAAAGCAAGAAATTCAAGCAACTGCTTTTTTGTATTGCTCGAAACAACAACTGGTCTTATCCCTGCAATCTCAATTGACACCTGATCCAGCAAATCCCTATGCCATCTATTTCCAGAAGGCAAGTTAGTATCTATTGCCTTAGCTATAATCTCAAATATCTCTTCTATACCAGAATAAAAACCATGCAGATTAAATGCTACTGAATCAAGGTAAAAATCAGCATCTTCTATATTCTCTTTCGCATGTTTGAATCCTTTTCCTACCTTATTTACAATCGTTTCTATGTTTCTCATCTCATTTTTTATTTTTTCAATAATAATTAACGATTTAACACTCACAATTTAATTCCTTCTTTTTTTATTATCTCTTTAATATAATCCCTACATTCTTCTATATCTACCATTTCCACCCTTATATCACTCAGGAATCCAACCGCATATAGAGCCTGAAAAAATTTATCACAAGGAATACCACTCACAGCAACATCTATATCTGAAGTTAAGGAAAAAAATTGTTTGTGTAAAAGTGAGCCAAAAAGTATAACCTCATCAGCAGAATATTCATTTTTCAAGATATGTGCTGCCTTTCTGGCTGTTTCCCATGCATTGGCATATCTTATTTCAAGCAACCGCTGTTTATTTTCTCTTATCTCTATGGCTTTTTGAATATAAGGCTCATAATTTACCATAACTACCTTTTTTTGCCACCCATATTTCACAACAGTTTATTCTTTTCTAAAAATTCTACTGACTGTTGAACAAATTCCCCTATTGTTTTTCTCTCATCAACAAATATATGATTCGCAGGATTATCAAAAGGATGAAAGTGATATTTACTCCCTTCAGAGTCATATCCATATAATCTTCTCTTTTTGAAGACAAGAGCAAGATTGAGTTTATTTTTTTCATTATTTCCATATATTTGAATAAAAAACTCACTATCTATTAATAATTTTAAGCTGATAATATTCTCAGTTCTATCGATCTCTACAAAATGCAGACCATATTTATTTGCAACAATCATTGCTTCTTCAATAATTCTGTCAATTTTCACACAAGAGCTCCCGCATCTTCTTTTCAATTGTTTTTATCCCATCAATTGAAAGCTCCCATTCCTGTGCATCAGATTCAACCTCAAATGTATAACCTTGCTTCTCTACAATATTTTCTTTTTCAAAGCCTTCAAGATTCATACCATATTTTTTTCTATAAAAATCATCTGTCATTCTGTAGCGAGTAAGCCTTCTTAGATAGTCTCTATGAAAGATATTTTTAAGTTCATCTTCAGTCATATCTTTTATCTGTTTCTCAAGAACTGCCTGCATAGATTTCATCTCTCCTTACATACCTTCACCCTTTTCTTTGCCTCGTCCTGCCAATCCTCATGGGGCGTGTAAAAGGATCGAACAGCATAAATACCATGAACAACCTCACCATATGCCTCAGATGCCTTTTTATAATCACCCTTCTTTTCCAGCATCTCACCAATCTCAAACAGTTTATCCTTTGCCTTGGCTACCACCTTTGAACCAGGGGTATAAAATCTGATAACCGTACCATACCAGACAATAGCCATATCATAATCACCCTGTTGATATGCCGTCTCTGCCTCCTTATAACTTTCCCTTGCCCGATGGCTTGTCTCTAAAAAAATCATGATAAAGACAATTACAATCACTCCAAGTACTGTCAAAGCGATTTTTATTCGATTATTCATGATGCAACCCTCCTTGTGTATATATTTATTTTGTCATCAATGATGTAGGATGTCAATGTTTTTTTGCATGTTTTATGGCATCATTCGTTACTATGCCTATACCAACGATAAACACTATAACAACAGTAATTGCAAGCCATTCCATTATAATTCCTCCAATTCATCAATATTTCGATATGCAACTCTATTTACCCAAACAATTACAAATGTAATCAGAACCATTACTATAGCACAAACCATAAGAAGCTGATTGGCTTTTTCATAATTCTGAACCAGCCAAGCAACTAAAGAAATGTCAGTGGCAATCAAAACACCAAATATAATCTTTAACCAGCCGATCTCTTCTTTTAGCTTATCAGCTTTTGCCATTTTAACTTGCACCTCACTTATTAAGGAGCTATCCACTTATTAATCTTTTTAATACGCAACCCTATTTATCTCTTCTGCCGAAATTGCCCCTTCCCTGAGTATTTTAAGGACACCGCCCCGCAAATCAACAACCGTGGATGGTACCCCCGGGCACCTTCCACCATCGATTACAAATGGCACCATATCCATTAGTTTATCACTGATATCATCTACGATTGCTGGATCAATCCCCCCTGAAAAATTGGCTGAGGAGGCAGCAATTGGCACACCAGCTTGTTTTAATAATGCCAGAGCCACCTTAGAATCCGGCATCCTCAATGCCACACCAGAACCTTCCCCAAGCAATTCTTTGGGTACAATGGCTAAGGTATCCATGACCACGGTAAGTGCCCCTGGCCAAAACCGTTTTGTAAGCACAAAAAACAAAGGGGGAATATTCTTACAATATTTATAAACATCATCCCTTTTACCAATAAGCAAGGCAAAGGGCTTTGTCTCCTCCCTTTTCTTAATCTCAAACAATTTCCTTATTGCCCCTGGGTCAATCCCATTTGCCCCCAGCCCATAAACTGTATCCGTAGGGAAAATAAGCGGATTTCCCTCTTTCAGGGATAATGCAGCTTTTTTTATTAATTCAATTTCTGGACATTGGGGATTAATCTTTATAACCATAGTATTTTTGTAACTACTCAGGTAAAGTAATTCACCACGGAGAACACATAAGTTGATAGGTTGATAGGTTGATGAGTTTATAGGTTAAAGGAACACAGATTCATAATTCATAAACATTTCCTATCAATTCATCCACTTATCAACCCATCAACTATTCAACTTATCAACTTTTTGTGTTTTCGTGCCTTTGTGGTGAGTAGTTACGACTCCTTAATTATAAAATAAAATAAACAGTTTGTCA
>MNYI01000179.1 GCA_001873945.1 Candidatus Desantisbacteria bacterium CG2_30_40_21 | reverse complement strand
TGGCTGAGGCACTTATTCAGAAGAAACAGGATTGTCCCAAGATAAACATACTGGTATTAACCGACCCGATTAACAGAATCTACGGGAATATGGAACCTGAATTTTTTTGTCGCATGAAAGATGCAGGGATTGGGATTGTTTTTACCGACCTTTCTTTGATGAATGATAGCAACCTCATCTACAGCCTACCCGTAAACATGCTTGTCGCATGTTTTGGAAGAATTTTATGGATAAACAAGCTACTGGATAAATCTTTCTTGCCAAATATTATGGACATTGATGGTAAACAGATGAGTTTGCGTCAGGTGGGACGGCTGCTTTTTTTCAAGGCAAACCATCGCAAGGTAATAATTGTTGACGGATACCCACAAGGGGGTAGCACCTCCGGCAGGGATGTCCCTACATCTGCCGGTGATTGGCAAATGCTTGTGACCAGCTTTAATCCGGCTGATGGTAGCTCAGCCAATTCAAATTGTGGATTATTTGCCTCTGGAGATATTGCTCTGGCTGCACTTGATACCGAGCTTTCCTGCGTTGAATGGTCAGCCATCAATCCATGCAATGTTCTGGGAGATGCAAAACGACTGCTTTCTTTGTTCAGAGAGGCACAAAGGAAAGAAGGCACAAAGGCACAAAGGTCCAAAGGCACAGAGGTAGGAAAAGAGGGAAGCAAAATTGAATGGCTGACAGAAGGGGCTATTCTGAACCGTATCCTTGATATGCTTAAATCTGCTGGTCCAGGGGATGAGGTACGAATGGCTATCTTTTATCTTTCTGAGAGAAGGGTAATTCAGGCAATTAAATCCGCAGCAAAAAAAGGGGCAAATATCCGAATAATTATGGATGCTAACCGTGATGCTTTTGGTCACATTAAGATAGGCATACCAAATCGTCCTGTAGCAGCTGAGTTGCTACAAGTAGAAAATATTACTATCCGTTGGGCAGATACCCATGGTGAACAATTTCATTCCAAGGCTCTTTGTATTGTAAATAAAAATAAGCAGAAGTATCAATTTATGTGCGGCTCCGCAAACTGGACAAGACGAAATCTCACAGGCAAACAGACACCCACAAGGGGATGTCCCTACAATCTGGAGGCAAACCTATTTGTAAATAATGCACCTGAAATAACCTCAAAATTTATTGAATATTTTGATCAAGTATGGTATAATAAAGATGGGCTAAAGCATACCGTTGATTATCTTGAGATTGGTGAAAAGGGATGGCAACTTTTTTGGAAAACTATTATTTATCGACTGCAGGAAGCAACAGGTGCATGCACATTTTAAGGTCTGTCCCAATTTTTCCACAACGCCGATAGACAAGATGAATTGACAACCTCGATGTGACACATTTATTTTGTGACAGACCCTAAAGGATTACTGTGTTCCCCAAATACAAGGAGTTGACATTCTCATGGAACATTCCAAATTTGTTCATTTACATACCCACACTGAATACAGCCTTCTTGATGGTGCAGCAAGGGTAGAGGCATTGATTGAAAGGGCATATAAGCTGAAAATGCCTGCTCTGGCTATTACTGATCATGGCAATATGTTTGGTGCCATTGAGTTTTACAAATATGCCTACAAGATAGGGATAAAACCAATCATTGGTTGCGAACTATACATTGCCCCGGAAAGCAGGCTTGACAAGAATGCTGTGCAAGGTGCAGTCACCAATTATCATGGGATATGCCTTGTCAGAAATGAGGAAGGGTATAAAAACCTGATGAAGTTGGTAAGTATTGGCTACACAGAGGGTTTTTATTATAAGCCACGGGTGGACAGGGGAATGCTTGCTCAGTATAGCAAGGGATTAATCTTCATGTCAGGGTGTGTTAAGGGGGAGATTGCCAGCCTTATTCTTCGCGGTCAGGACAAGATGGCACGGGAAAGGGCACAAGAATTTCAAAAGATGTTTGGTGAGGATAATTTTTATCTTGAATTACACTCTCATGGTCTGAAAGAAGAGGTTATTGTAAATCAACACCTGATAGGTATGTCTGTTGATATGTCCATTCCGCTGGTAGCAGCTAATGATGTTCATTACCTTTTCAAAGAGGATGCCGAGGCACATGATATTCTCTTGTGTATTCAAACAAATAAACATGTTGCGGACACAGATAGACTACGGTTTTCGTCAAATGAATTTTACCTTAAAACCTATGAAGAGATGAATGATTTATTCTCTCAATTCCCAAAGGCAATAGAAAATACCATTGGAATAGCCAAAAGATGCAATTTAGAATTGGACTTTGGTCATACCCATCTGCCCCATTACCACACCCCTGAAGATGTTCCCCTGCCCGATTATCTTCGACAATTGTGCATGGAACGGCTTGAAGAGAGGTATCCTGAGGTTACGGAGGAGATATTAAACAGGCTTAACCATGAGATACAAGTCATTACCCAGATGAAATATCCCGGATACTTTTTAATAGTTTGGGATTTGATAAATTATGCCAGACAAAAGGGGATTCCAGTGGGACCAGGCAGGGGATCCGCAGCAGGCAGTATTGTTTCCTATCTTCTGGGTATCACCGATATTGACCCTATCCGTTACAATTTACTCTTTGAAAGGTTTCTAAACCCTGAGCGGGTAAGTATGCCTGATATTGATATTGATTTTTGCTACGAGCGAAGGGATGAGGTAATTGATTATGTTATCTCAAAGTATGGAAAGGAACGGGTTGCTCAAATTATCACCTTTGGGACAATGTTGGCTAAAGGGGTAATTCGTGATGTTGGCCGGGCATTGGATATTCCTTATGGTGAAGTGGATAAAATTGCCAAGCTTATTCCCAATGAACTGCACATCACCTTGCTTGAGTCTATTAAAAAAGTACCTGAATTGGCAAAGATTTATGAAGAGGGTGGTCTAAAACAAAGGCTTATTGATACGGCATTGAAACTCGAAGGGGTGGCAAGACATGCCTCAACCCATGCAGCCGGAGTGGTAATAGCCGAGGATCCATTGACTGAATTTGCCCCATTATACCGTGACCCAAAGAGCGAGAGCATAGTAACCCAGTATGCCAAGGATGCGATTGAATCCATTGGACTTTTGAAGATGGACTTTCTCGGCTTAAAAACCTTAACCACAATTCATAATATGATAATCCTCCTGAAAGAGAAAAGGGGCATAACTATTGATATTTCTACCATTCCCATAGATGATGAAAAAACATTTCAGTTGTTAAGTGAGGGTGAAACCATAGGCGTTTTTCAATTGGAAAGCTCAGGCATGAGAGAGCTTTGCCGAAAACTCCAGCCAGATATGTTTGAGGATGTTATTGCCTTAGTTGCCCTTTATCGACCAGGTCCCTTGAACTCAGGCATGGTTGATGAATTTATCCTGTCAAAGCACGGCAAAAAAATAAAATACCTTCACCCTAAACTAAAACATATTTTAGAAGAAACCTATGGGGTCATGGTTTATCAGGAACAAGTGATGAATATTGCTGTAGTGCTTGGTGGTTTTAGCATGGCTCAGGCAGATGAGCTAAGACGGGCAATGGCAAAAAAGGTTCCAGAAAAGATGGAAAAGATGAATAAACTATTTGTAGAGGGTGCCAGCAATAACGGGCTTTTCCCGGAGATGGCGGCTAAAATATTTGATTTGATGGCTAAGTTTGCTGAATATGGATTCAATAAATCTCATTCTGCTGCTTATGCCCTGATAGCCTATCAAACCGCATATCTTAAGGCACATTTTCCAGTAGAATTTATGGCTGCATTGCTTACCGCTGAACTTGGCAATACAGACAAAATAAGTGCTTATATCGCTGAATGTAAACGAATGGGAATAGCTGTTCTACCACCGGATATCAATCAAAGCGACCTTTCTTTTACTCCGGTGCAAGACAAGATACGGTTTGGGTTAAACGGCATAAAAAATGTAGGTAATATTGCTATCAATTCTATTATAACAGCAAGAAAGATTGAACCATTTAAGTCTATATATGATTTTTGCAAACGGGTGGATTCCCGTGTAGTAAATAAAAGGGTGATTGAAAGCCTGATTAATTGCGGAGGCTTTGATTCCACAGGGGCAAAACGGGCACAATTAGCTCAAGTAATAGATAATGCCATAAAAATAGGCAGCCAAAAGGTTAATAAGGCTATGTCTTTGTTTGAGATGTTTGGGCAGAAGGATGTGGTTGATGAAGTAGAAAGACTGCCGGATATTCCTGAATGGTCTGAAACCGCATTGCTTAAATTAGAAAAAGAGCTGATTGGTATCTATCTTACCAGTCATCCGTTAGCTCAATATGAACAAGAGTTCAAAAAATACACCACCTGCCCTATCTCACAATTAAAGGAACATAAGGATGAGGAGATAGTAGTAATTGGGGGCATGATCTCCCAGCTAAAGAAGATACTCACCAAAAAGAGTGCAAAGCAGATGGCTTTTGTTACCTTAGAGGATATGGCTGATAGTGTAGAGGTTGTATTTCTACCGGATGTTTTTGAGACCGCATCAGACCGGCTTATTTTGGACGAGGTTGTTCTTATCAAGGGTAAATTAGAAATAGGTGAGGATAAGTTTAAGATATTAGCCAAAGAACTAATCGAAGCCTCAAAAGCCATCACCCTTGTTACCGCTGTCCATGTCCGATTAAAGGATGGTTTTGAGGACAATTGCCTCAACTTGCTGAAAGAAACCCTCCTTCAGTTTAAGGGCGTAAAACCTGTGTACATCCATATACCGGAGAAAGAAGGAAATGAAACCATAGTCCTGACAGGCCACGGTTTTCGTGTTACCCCATCTGATGAGTTGGTTAATCGGATTGAGGGCGTAGTGGGTGAGGGTGGGGTGTGGTTTGGATTTAATGGGGGTATTGGCAAATGAAAATAATTGTACTCTTTATTGCTTGCCTGACCCTGAGCTGTTCAAGCCCCAATGTTTGCGGTATTAAATGTCTGGTTGTTGCTGATAATTATATCTGTGCTCATAAGACAGAGCAAGAGTCAAACCTTGGGGGGAAAACGATTTTACGGCTTAAGGGTATTGAGGATACAACTATCTTGAAATTTGATACTAATCATCTTAAGGGCATGACTGTTGAGTCGGCAACCCTTTATCTCCATAAAAAAAAGCATGACTTATTAAGGGTAGGGGTTTCAACCATTGCCTCTGATTGGATTGAAGGACATGGAAAGGGCTATGCCCAAAGGCATGAGGCAAGCTGTTTTCAGTATGCTGCTTATAAAAAGACCCCTTGGTCGTATCTGGGAAGTGATTTTACAGATGTTATCTTTGGACAGGGCAACAGCCTTTTTGCCTATGCTCAGCCAAAGCTTGTTAATGGCTGGTATGCTATTCCTATTCAGCCAGATATTGTCCATGCCTTGACCATTGGTGACCAATATGGGCTTGCCATTACCGATGAAAAGGGGCAAATACCTGTGGAAAAATCTGTTGATTCTAAGGAAAGTATCTTTGCCCCGTTTCTTGTGGTTAAGGCAAAAAAGATGGATTCTATTCCTCCATCTCCTGTATCAGCATTAACAGTAATTGCAAAGGATGGAAAGGTTCAATTAACATGGGAACCAACAGGTGATGATGGAATAAATGGGAAGGCATTTGGGTATTCTGTCCGATATAGCTCACTTCCGATTGTCTGGGATTCAGCTTGTCCGGTCAAGCGATGGAAAATACCACGCAAGCCAAAGCAGGGCAAGGAAAATATTGAGCTGATTATTGATGGCTTAGTCCCTTGCCAAAAATATTATTTTGCTGTGCAGGCTTATGATGAGGCAGGTAATAAGGCAGCTATTGCCTATACAAATATTATTATGCCTGAGAAAGAGCCAGAAATGGAGCTTCTGGAGGTTGAATTACCCCAACCTGAAAGCGTGCCATTTGTTCCTGTCTTTGGTAATGGGGCAGCATCTATCTGGGCGGTGAGCGATCTGGAAAAGGTCAATCCTGTTACCGGGAATCTCCTTGAAGGGGATAATTATACCATGCCGACTGTAGATACTGCCAGACTGAGCAATCCTATCTGGGATGCCGGCCAAAAGGTGGTTACTATTTATGGGGCAAGAAATGAGACGGTTGCCTTTCAAGTTATCGTTGAAGCCACAGAGAAAATGCTTAATAATGTGGTTATACAGGCGGATACCTTAAGTGGGAATATGGGGCTAATCGAGGCTGAGAAAAATATTGAGCTTTTTAAGCTCTGGTATGTGCCTGTGGAAGGGGCATATTACCCTGATGCTTGCTTGCCATTGAAGGGTAAGTTCAATATTCCTGATTCTAATAATAAAATACCTGAGCATAAGAATCAGGCTGTCTGGGTTGATATTTATATCCCAAAGGAAACACCATCCGGGGTGTATGAAGGGGTATTGTCTATCTCAAGTGATGAGATTAAAAAACCTGTTGAGATTGGGATAAATCTTACGGTTTGGGACTTCTGCTTGCCTGATACATCGAGCTTTGTCAATGAACTCAATGCCTATGGCGGCATTTACAAGGGTATGGGGGTAAAACGTGGAAGTCAAGAATATAAAAAGATTGAGCTTGGCTATCATCAATTGGCACGAAAGCATCGAAGTACTTTGAATGTCTTGCCCTATGGATATGAAGGGAATATTTCATCATCTGATTATGTGCCTTTGATACAAAGCAATCGGCAGGTTATTGACTGGACAGATTGGGACAATAGATTTGGATTATACCTTGATGGCTCTGCATTTACAGAGGGTTATGGGTATTATGGGCCGGGGATGAGCATCCCAGTTACCCATTTTTACCTTCCATTTAATGAAAACTGGCCTGTATTGATGATGGATGGCTATGGGGTAAATATTCAGGAAAAAGATTACCCTGCCTGTGTTTACGAACATGCCAATCGTGCTCCGTCTATTGAAAGGGCATTTTCCATGGAGTACAAGGAGTCGTTTGTAGGCATGGTTTCAGAGTATGCCAGACATTTTCAGGAAAAGGGATGGGGTGCGACAAGGTTTCAATTCTACCTGAACAACAAGTATTATGCCAGAGAGAATGGAAAAGGCACGGCATGGTGGCTTCTTGATGAGCCTGCTCACAGGGATGATTTCCTTGCTCTGGCATTCTTTGGTCAATTATTCTGGAAGGGTGTGAATACCGTAGGGGCAGGTAAACCTGCCAATTTTGATTTTCGGGTTGACATCTCAAGGCCGCAATATCAAAGGGAAATGCTTGACGGTCTGGCAAACCTTCAGGATGTCTCTTACAAGGCATTCTTTACGAAGAACAGGCTTTGCATGGAGAGAAAGCAAAGATTTGGTGAAACCTACTGGTTTTATGGGGGTGGTCCACAGATAGAGGAGACAAGTGCCAGCCTTATGGGGCTTTACTATCAGGCATATTTATTGGGTGCAGATGGGGGATTGCCTTATTACACGAGTTTTCGTCATCCAGATTGCTGGTCCAAGGGTGAATATCTGGCTATTGTTTATCCGGGAGCTTTTGGTCCGATAGCTGGATTAAGGCTAAAGGTAGAGCGGCGAGCGGTTCAGGATATTGAATATCTGACCCTCTTAGCTGCAAAAGAAGGTTGGAGCAGGGATAGGGTTAATCAAGCAGTATTAAAGAAGATCCGTCTGAAAGGGGATATATCATCCAAGGGTGCAGATGACCCTGGACAAATAGCCTTTTCTCACTTGAAACCAGATGATTTTAACAGGCTGCGGATTGCTATGGCTAAGACAATGTCATTATGGGAGTAGATTTGAAAAGCGGAAACTCCTCATCCCTCCTCCCAAATATACTCAAGTGGGGCATAAATTGCGATTTTTTTGTGTCATTTCGACCTCAAGGAGAAATCTTTTACTACGAGTTGAAAAATCTCCCGCAAAAACCGCAAAATCACAAATTATACAAAGAAAATTTGGAAATAAATTGGGTGGCTTTTTTGGAGTTAATCAGGTAGGATTTTATACGGTCGCTGTTCCAAGTTTACTTATTTTCATTTATTGGATTATTTTTTTATTGATAGATTAGGGATAATAGAGTATAATGCAAAATGAAGAGATGAGCATTGTTTGACAGGCAAATAAACAGTTGTTGTTCCAATTTATTCCCCTATTTGTTCTTGACAGGTGTCAATTTGTGAAAAAAGAGATTATTTATACTACTCATTTGCAATTGCGTATAAAATTAAGAGATATACCGTATAAACTCCCACAAAAGATATGCGAAGAAGCAGAAGAAAGATACTTTGATTCTAAGACAAATTATTCCGTTGCCGTAGATAATATCTATTACAAGGGGAAAATTCGTGAAATGGTTGTGGTTTATCAAGAAACAATTGATAAGATTGAAATTGTGACGATACATCCATTGAAGATAGATGAAAAATTGAGTAAAATAAAAAATAGAAGGTGGATAAAGAAATGAAAAAAGGAAAATTACTAACTTATGATTCAGAATCCGATGTTCTTTATATTGTAACAAAAAAAGGGGCGGAAGAATCTGTTGTAGAAATATCTCCCGGGATAAATGTAGAACTTAATGAAAGAAGCGAAGTTATTGGGATAGAAATATTGCATGCATCAAAATTGTTTAAGCCAATTGCTAAACCATTATATCAACAAATGCAATATGTAAATGTCTGAATTTTAAGTTTTGTCAAAATTTCACGCAAAGACTACAAAGGGCTAACGAGAATTTGCAAGTCTGGCGAGAAAATTTGATGTGTTGCAATTTTTTTCTTGACATTCAATATGCTTTATGGTATCATGTAATTTATCACTCAAGGATGGAGAAATATATGGATATGATGTGGCTTCCAAATAATCGTGGGGGGGGGTAACTTATTGTTATATATATAGTTATGACTATTCTTGTCTACCGCTGGCAGGGGTAGTGTCTCTTGTAGCGGGTGATCATTCCTGCTTTTTCAAATCTTTTGTTTCTGCTGTTTTTTGCCTTCTTGTTAAATCATTCTGCTTGATTCAATCTGTTTCTGCTTTTATTTATCAAATTTTTAAATCATTAGTTTTTATAAGCTGCGTTATTGTCCTTTCTGTCATTTCGACCTCAAGGAGAAATCTTTTACTACAAGTTGAAAGATCTCCCGCAAAAACTGCAAAATCACAAAGCATACAAGGAAAAATTGGGAATAAATCAAATTAGGAGGTTCGACAGGCTGTTACGGAACTAAAAATCAAAGACAACACCCTACCATATATAGTCACTCTTGATGATATTTTTACAATATATCGTATGCCATTTGTGCGAGTTTCCTATTCCGTAACAGCCTGTCAAATTCAAAATTATGAAGAAGATTTTAGGTATTGTTGGAATTTTGGGGATTTTGGGATTGGGAATAATGGTTGGTGGGAAAGCCTGGGCTGCGAATATTTATGTGCCAGGAAGTTATACGACCATTCAAGCGGCAATAAATGCTGCAACTACTGGGGATACAGTCTGGGTGGCAGATGGGACCTGGACAGGAACAGGAAACAAGAATTTAAGCTGGAGTGAGAAGCATATTACTGTTCGCTCTGTAAATGGCTCTGCAACTTGCATTATAGATTGCCAGCTTGATGGCAGGGCTTTTAACTTTGATAACACAGACCAGACACCAGAAGATATAATAGATGGCTTCACCATAATAAATGGTAGTGCTACATCAGGTGGTGCTTTTTATATCACTAATGGCTCACCTACAATAAGAAACTGCACCATAAAATATAACAGGGCTACTGGTGACTGGCGAGAAGGTGGAGGTGCTATCTACTGTGGTAGAGCTTCACCTTCTATTACAAACTGCACAATATCAAATAATACTGCTAATTATGGTGGCGGAATTTACTGCTCTTCTTCCTCACCTGCTATCACAAACTGCATTATATTAAATAATACTGCTGCTAATTATGGTGGCGGAATCTACTGCTATTCTTCCTCACCTTCTATTACAAACTGCACAATATCAGGCAATAGTGGTGTCTTTGATGGTGGTGGAATCTACTACTATGACTGCTATTCCTGTGGAACCATCACCAACTGCATAATAACATGGAATTATGCTGATTGGGGCGGCGGAATTTATTGCTCTCATTCCTCTCCCTCCATCACAAACTGTGTAATTTCAAAAGGTGGTGCTGGTGGTGCTGGTGCTGGAATCTATTGCTATGATTCCTTTCCATCCATCATAAACTGTGTAATTTCAAAATGTATTGCTTGGAAGGGTGGCGGAATTTATTGCTCTCGTTCCTCTCCCTCCATTTGTTTTAGTGACTTCTGGAGCAATACCCCACAGAATTACTATGGTTGTTCTCTTGGTATAGGTTGTATCTCAACTGACCCCCAATTCATTGGAGGAGGGGATTATCACCTTGGCTCTTCCTCCCCTTGCATTGATGCTGGTTCAAACACGGCCCCTGCAATTCCTTCAACAGATGCAGATGGCAATCCAAGGGTAGTAAATGGCATAGTAGATATGGGAGCTTATGAGTATCAGAGGACACCAACCACAGGTTCTCTTACCATCACCTCTACCCCAGCAGGTGCTAATATTTACCTTGATGGAACAAGCACAGGCACGATTACACCGGCGATTTTAACCGGCATTATTTCCGGCACGCACACTGTAACGCTGACCAAAGCCGACTATTACGACTGGACAGGCATGGTAACTGTAATCGCAGAGGCAACCACAGAGGTTACTGCCACTCTGCCCCTGATTACTGGCTCTATCTCTATTACCTCCACACCAACTGGCACCAACATCTTGCTTGATGGAGTAGACATCGGCACGGTTACCCCATCTACATTAACCAGCATTACCCCCGGTGACCACACCATCAAACTGACCAAAGCCGGTTATTACGATTGGTTTGGCACAATAACCATAACAGCAGAGGCAACTACTGATGTTACTGCTACTTTAACGCTGATAGACAAAATATCCCCAACAACCACAGATAACGCACCAACAAGCTGGCAAAATGCCACGGTAACAGTAACCCTTACGGCAACAGATCCCACCCCATCATCAGGTGTAGCCAGAACTTACTACTCTGTGAATCAGGGGACATGGACTGTTGGCACGGTTGTGGTTATTTCATCCGAAGGGACAAACACACTGTCATACTATTCTGTGGACAACGCAGGTAATACCGAGACAACAAAAACTGCCATCGTGAGAATTGATAGGGTATCACCAATAACCACAGATAACGCACCAGCGGGCTGGTATAATAGTGTGATCACTTTAATTGCCACGGACCCTATCTCAGGTGTAGTCCAGACATACTACACCACAGATGGCTCAACCCCAACCATAAACTCTGCCACAGAAACGACCATCAACTTGACTACTGATGGCACATATACCATCAAATACTTCTCAATTGATAATGCAGGCAATGCCGAGGCAGTAAAAACAGCAGTCAATATCGTAATGATAGACAAGACCCCACCTGTTATTACTATCATCCCAGCAAATGGTGCTATCCTTCTTTCTACCCAAACTACTGTTGTAGGCAGTATTACCGACATCTCTCAATCTGCTTATGGAACATTGACTATTAATGGAACTTCAAGTGCGATTGATATTGCTGGAGACTCATTTGTGGCAACTACAACACTTTGTTACGGGAAGAACATTATTGTTGTAATCATCACAGATAAAGCAGGAAATATCAGTTCAAAAACAGTCTTTGTTGAAGTAGTAACCACCAAAGAACCTGTTTTACCTAATCAAACAGGTGAAACAGAGACAGCAGATGGAACAAGGATAGAGACCCTGAAGAATTACCCTGGTACAATGACCATTACTATTAATAATAAACCAAAAGAGGCGAATTTTGCTGTAGCTGATCAGAATCTGCCAAAAGGGATTGATATATCGCAGTTGGCTGAGGCAGTACGGGAATTCAAACTATTTAATGAAGAGGATGCAATAGCCAGCACAACCACCACAGGTAGATTTAGAATCACCATCTCATATCCAGTTACTGTTCCTGATAATAAAGCCATGGATCTTAGAATCTTCTGGATGGATCCATCGGACAATAAATGGAAGTTGGTGGGTGGCACAGTGGATACAATTAATCATACAGTTACAGTAGAGGTGGAACATCTTTCCATCTTCAGAGTTGCCTTCTATACATTTATTGCCTCTGACCTAACCAATATCCATGTCTATCCAAACCCATTCAAGCCCTATGATGGAAATTCAGATACAGGCATTCCTTACGATGGCTCTGTCAATTCAGGCATAATTTTTGATAGCCTAACCGAGGATTGCACACTCAAGATATTTAACCTTGCTGGTGAATTGGTGACAGAGCTTTCAGGAACAGGTAAGGTTCAATGGAATGCAAAGACGAAATCAGGGAAAGAGGTTGCTTCTGGAGTCTATATCTACCTGATAACAGACAAGGTTGGCAATAAGAAGACTGGAAAATTTACTATCATCAGGTAAAAACAGAAGTCAGGGGTTAGAATTTTATAATCTGTAGTAACTACTCAGGTAAAGTAATTCACCATGGAGAACACATAAGTTGATAGGTTTATAGGTTAATGAGTTTATAGGTTAAAGGAACACAGATTCATAAACCTATAAACCCTTCCATTTCCAACCCATCAACTATTCAACTTATCAACTTATCAACTTTTTGTGTCTCCGTGTCTCTGTGGTAAATTCCCCTCGCTGAGTAGTTATAATCTGTAAATAAAAAAGGAGGATAAGATGAAAAGATTAATTTTAGTGGTAAGTATTGTAATGCTGATAGGGAATTCTGCATATGGGAGCGATAATGGTGCAGGGACATCGGTTGCCCCATTCTTGAAATTGGGAGCGTCAGCCAAGTCTGCTGGTATAGGTGGAGTATCTGTTGCAATTTGTGAAGGTGTAGATGGCATTTGGTCTAATCCGGCCTTATTAGCCAATATTGAATTAAGAGAGGTTCTCTTTATGCGTCACCAATGGCTTGAAGAAGTGAATTTTAACTATCTTGCTGCTGTCTTGCCGTTAAAAAATCAAGGCATAGGTGCAAGTATCAATCTTATCAGCACAGGAGACCAGAAGAGAACAACATACTCAAATCCAGATGGTAATGGCAGTTTTAAGACAGGTGGAATGGTTTTGACTGCAGGCTATGGGAGAGAGATAAATAACCAGATTCAAGTTGGAGCGTCTGCAAAGTACATCAACCAGAAATTGGATGACAAAACCGGAACAGGAATAGGTGTAGATATTGGCAGTTTATATCAGACGCAAATTGATGGT
Organism: Candidatus Desantisbacteria bacterium CG2_30_40_21; assembly: GCA_001873945.1. Lineage (GTDB taxonomy): Bacteria > UBA9089 > CG2-30-40-21 > CG2-30-40-21 > CG2-30-40-21 > CG2-30-40-21. Next base: position 2,576 of record MNYI01000179.1, on the reverse strand, counting down.
CTTGTTGTCGGTGTTGTTGTCCAGAATATTGGTATATCAAAGATAACTTTCATAGAGAAAGAAGAAAAACTTCCCCTGATTATTAAAGCAGGTGCAGGTTATAGAATAAAAAATACTCTTATGGGAATAGATATAAGCAAACCTAATGACAACTCTGTTCAATTCAATCTTGGCGGTCAATATCAGATAACCCCCATTATTGATATAAGGGCTGGCTATGACTCATCTGTTGGGATTACTGCTGGGTTTGGTATTTCTCATCAAAATCTTACCCTTGACGGGTCATACCTTCTAACAGATGAAGTTGGTTCTACTTTCCGTCTTTCTGCCTCAAAAAAGTTTCGATAATATTACATGTCATTCTGGACATTGCCAGCAATTTTCATTTTGACTTTTAGATTCACCGCAGAGACGCAGAGTTCGCAAGAGAAATCGCAGAAAAAAGAAAGGCTAATAATATATTAAAAGCCAATAAGGAATTTACCATTAAGTTCTTGGTTTATAAGGAATCATGCAGCCTGCTTCTCTGCGTTTTTCTCTGCGTCCTCTACATCTCTGCGGTGAATCTGGTTGTTGTCCCAAAGCTCTGAGTATCAACCGTGTGTTCTTTGCGTCTCTGCGGTGAAAAAATGTCATAATTAGAATTGCTGCCCAGATACATCAACCCCGCACGACATGCGGATATTCCCCATCAAAGCATGCTGTACAAAACTCATTATTCTCCTTAGAGGATAATGCAGCAGTTAAAAGCCCCTCAAGACTCAAATAGCCAAGGCTATCTACTCCAATAAAATCTCTTGTTTCTTCAAGGCTATGGGTTGCGGCAATCAATTCTTTTGTGGTTGGTGTGTCTACACCATAGAAACACGGATATTTGATTGGTGGAGAACTTATTCTTAAGTGAACCTCTTTTGCCCCAGCATTCCTGACCATCGAAATTATCTTTTTACAGGTAGTCCCCCGAACGATAGAATCATCCACCAGAATTACCCTTTTATCTGCAACAACCTCTTTTACCGGATTTAACTTTATGGAAACTCCAAATTCCCTGATAGACTGCTTTGGATTGAGAAATGTACGGCCCACATAGTGATTTCTGATTAATCCAAGTTCGTATTTAAGCCCACAGCCCTCTGCATACCCTAATGCTGCCGATACCCCTGAATCCGGAATAGGGATAACTATATCTGCAGAAACAGGGGATTCTATGGCAAGTTGCTGGCCGCTTCGTTTTCTAACCTCATAAACACTTCTACCAAACACCTTGCTGTCTGGCCGAGAGAAGTAGATATATTCAAAAATACACTGCTTATATTTTTTTGGTTGCCTCTCAGGCTTTCGAGAGGTTAGTCCAGAATGATTAATTATAACCATCTCACCAGGCTCTACATCTCTTATGTATTCTGCACCAATAATATCCAAGGCACAACTTTCTGAGGCAAGTACAAAGCTGTCATTTAACCTTCCTATGCACAGCGGTCTGAATCCAAACTCATCTCTTATGCCAATCAATTCCTTGTTTGTCAGAAGGATAAGGGCATAGGCACCCTTGATGGAAGAAATGGCTTGAGTAATCCCTTGCTGCAAACCACAAGAGGCAGCATGGTTCACAATAAGCTGAATAATAACCTCACTATCGGATGTTGTTTGAAAGGCAGCCCCTTGTTTTTCCAACGACTCCCGAAGTGTATCGGCATTTACCAGATTCCCATTATGAGCAGCAGCAAGTTGTCCACCTGCATAGGTAACGCTAATTGGCTGAGCATTCTCTAAGATAGATGTCCCTGTAGTAGAATATCGCACATGCCCAATAGCTGCTGTAGTCGAGCTATCATCAAGCCGGGAATTTAAGAAAACCTCTGAAACAAGTCCCATCCCCTTAAATGTTTTTAGCCTGCCTTCTTGAAGAGAGGTAATCCCGGCACTCTCCTGCCCACGATGCTGAAGGGCAAACAACCCGAGATAGGTTAATCTTGCCGCTGCCAAAGGTTCATGTCCCCATATTCCAAATATTCCGCATTCCTCACGCATAGGTTACACCATCTCTTTGTAATAGTTCAGAGTAACTACTCAGCTACAAATGAATACAGAGATTTTTAGCCACGAATTACACTAATTACACGAATAAGAATTAAATTTTTCTTTTTTCTTTCCCCATTCGTGCCATTCATGGCTAATTTAACAAAGTCAAAATAGTTACCAATGTGCTTAACATAACAATAGCTGAGTAGTTACAATTATTTTACTAATAATGAATATTTTACCATATAATTCCTCTCGTTGCAACATAAATTTTATCAATTTCAGGCATGGTTTAGAAATAAATGGTTAAAGAATACTTTTCGATCTATGTAGCTGGAATTTGCCAGTATTAAGTGGCTAAGAGTAAAGAATGGTTTTGCTCTCCCATAACAGCAGGGGGGAAATAGGGGGGGGAATAGGAGACAGACACCATTTATTTACTCTTCATTTAATGGGCAAGAATAATATTGAAGAAAAAAGTGTCTGTCCCTAAATATTAAAAAAACTCCTTGATAAAATCCAAAAAATATGGTATTATAAATATATTAAATAAA
>MNYI01000114.1 GCA_001873945.1 Candidatus Desantisbacteria bacterium CG2_30_40_21 | reverse complement strand
TTTCGGTAAGCCAAAAGAAAAGAAAAAAGACAGCGAAGCAAAGCCTAACACATATTAAAGGCAATTTGTCAAGAGAAAAGTTTATCCCCTTAACGAATTTTTTTATTTTTTTTTCAAAAATTCGTTTCTCTTGCACAAATAACGGGCTTGGGACTGCAATCCATGCATGAAGCCGGAATCCTTCTTGACCTTACGATTTCACGCCTGGATTGCAGGAATAAGTCTCAAAATAAGACTTCCTGCTGTGCGAAACAGTTGGATTATAAACGGTCTAAGGAATCTGACTTGGTTTTCTCTCAACGGGCTAACCCTAATGTTCGTCAGGATTGCACCAAACACATATTCGATATTAAGCTAATCTATCTTAAAGAAAGATAGACGCCTTGTGATGAGTTATGTAACCCCCACATCAGAAAATAATCGGTACCCTTGAAGTCCTACTCAAAAAGGTTTGGCTATCTTCCTGTAAGAGTTGGAAGATTCCAGTTATTTACGGGTTTCATCAAGGGGCAGATCCTGACTGTTTAAAAACCTTCTGTTTTATTTAAAGGGGTGAAAGCAACTTCCCAATCAAGAAAAATGAACTGGGCTAAGTGTCCGGACATTGCCCTTTCAGTTAGGCTTCGGGTTAGTTGCCCCACCCAAATTAACAACTTAAAAATCGTTTTTCATTGAATGCCTCCTTGTTTTTTGAGCATAAAGTAAACAGCAACTGCAAATTTGTGAGCCATAATACTTTTAGCAATGCCTTCTCCATGTTTTGATATTAACCTTTCATAGTATTTCTTTATATTCGGTGAATGTGTCTGAGCATGGATGATAATCTCAGAGAATGCCCATTTGAGATAAGGATTGCCTATCTTGTTATTTCCATCGCCGGTATATTTACCGTTTGATGTTCTTTCACACTTTACGAGACGGCAATATGAAGAAAAATTCTGGACAGAAGGGAATCGGTTGATAGTGTAAATTTCATAAAGGATAGTAAAAGCCAATATCTTACCGATACCCGGAGTAGTCATCAAAATAGACAACGCATTATGGTCATGGTATTTAGCTCGAGTGTATACCTGTTTTTCGATTTTGTTGATAATAGGGTCTAATGCATGGCTTAGTTCAATATCGCAGTTAACAGACATAGCAATATCAGGGTGGTCAAAATGATTGGGTAAATCTGCTCTGGATGATTTTCTTTTGACATCAGAGGAGCTAACTCCATCTATTGCTTGTTGGTTAAAAGTACCCTGGATGTGGGTATAAGATTCGGCACGGAGAGTAACATAACGATATCTTCTGCGAAGTAAATCCCTTGTTCCTCTCATTTCTTTAGGATAAGGATAAGCTGGTGGGAACATATTACATCTAAGAAGATTAGCAATAGTTGTGGCATCTATACGGTCATTCTTATTTTTTCCACCATGGATGGCTTTCATGTAGAGTGCATGTCCTAAGAAGAAAGGGATATTTTCTTTTTGGCAGGTATCAGCCAGCCAGTACCAATTGAAGGTAGATTCAACACCAACCGCAATACTATGGCGGTAAGGTTGAATCACACTGAGGAAGTAAGGTGGATTGTTTGGGATATTTCGGTGAAAGAGGATTTCACCTTTAGCATCCATGATAGAAAGGAACATAGTTTTAGCGTGAAGATCGCCTCCACAATAAAAGTTTTTTTGGATAGTAGCTGTTTCCATTATAGTAGCCTCCTTTAATAATTATTTGCTTTATAGGTCAATTTTCTAAATTGACATTAAGAAGGGACATACGGTGTATGTTCCTCCATAATTTGCAATTAAGTCCGATGTATCTCGAAATAATTCTTGACGCAAGGCAAAGAAAAGGTTATAATATAATTAAAGCCTATGGTTACTTTCTTAACTTTCTCCCCTGGGAGGAGGATAGGGCAACGCTGGAGAGCGACCCGAGCGACTACAAGGCCACATACTGGATATGTATGCCTCTGAAGGTCATTTGCCTCTCAGAGGAGAAGGTTAAACAATATATATCCATGTGTGGTTAAAGCGATAAACTCATTGCTATTATATCACACTATACGATTGATTCCAAGTGCCTTTTAATTATTATCAAGAAAAATGAACTGGATGGGTAGTAACCCATCAATTATTTTTATGGTTAGACTCATAAAGAGAGCGTAAGATATTACTCAGGCGTAAGATTACAACCGGAAGCAATATCAGAGTTTAAATCGGAGTGTAAGATAGTACTCAGGCGTAAGAAACAGTCAATCGTAAGATATATATAACGACAAAAGAAAGTTGTCATTTCGAAGGAGTAGAGCGACTGAGAAATCTTAAGATTCCTCACTTCGTTCGGAATGACAGTCATTCAATGTCAACTTATTTAAGTCGTTACATATAGAAAAAGAAGCCTAACAAGAAAAATTAATCAAACGGAACTGGTTGTTTTTGTTGTTAGGCAAGCAAAACACAACAGTAGAGTAATATAGTAAAAAGGAGGCTGCAATGAACATTACGGAACTGTTACGACCAACTCAATTTCTGGTGGATGCTGGTGGCGATAGAAAATCTGTGGTATTCGATTATGTGCAATGGAAAGAAATATTGACTTTATTGGAGGATATAGAAGATTCTAATGAGATTCATCATCTTCGCAACGCTGGAGAAGAAGTAGTCCCTTGGAGACAGGCTAAAGCTGAGTTGCGTAGCGAGGGAATAAATGTATAGCGTATGTATCCTGCGGCAAGCAATCAAAGATATCACTATCTTACCCAAGGATTATGCTCGTTTGGTAAGTCAACACATTGACCGCCTTGCGGAGAATCCTCGCCCATCTGACGCCAAGAGACTCCGAGAGATGACGGATTATACTCTGCGTGTAGGAGTATATCGTGTTCTCTATGACATAGATGATAAAACGCATACTGTTACTGTCTATCGTATAAAGCATCGACGCGAAGTCTATCGTTGATAATGAGAACTGGGGTCAACAACCCTGTTAGTTATATTCTATCAAGTACTATTAAGTACTATTAAGTAGAGGGGTCAGGCAACAACCGGGATCGGGCGGATAAGCGAAATAGACAAGAAGAAAGCCTAACACATATTAAAGGCAATTTGTCAAGAGAAAAGTTTATCCCCTTAACGAATTTTTTTAATTTTTTTCAAAAATTCGTTTCTCTTGCACAAATAACGGGCTTGGGACTGCAATCCATGCATGAAGCCGGAATCCTTCTTGACCTTACGATTTCACGCCTGGATTGCAGGAATAAGTCTCAAAATAAGACTTCCCGCTGTGGACAAAATGAGGACAGCACCAATACTGTTCGGAATGATTTGGCACGATTCTTGCTTGTG
>MNYI01000053.1 GCA_001873945.1 Candidatus Desantisbacteria bacterium CG2_30_40_21 | reverse complement strand
AATCAGATTTTGTTTATCTAACGCTGCTAAAGCCATCTTTGATCACCTCCTTTTATAAAATAATAGTAACTACTCAGGTAAAGTAATTCACCATGGAGAACACATAAATTGATAGGTTGATAGGTTGATGAGTTTATAGGTTAAAGGAACACAGATCCATAATTCATAACCATTTACTATCAATTCATCCACTTATCAACCCATCAACTATTCAACTTATCAACTTTTTGTGTTTTCATGCCTTTGTGGTGAGTAGTTACAAATAATATTTAATTACCTAAGAACACCCAACCTTCCTTTTTTCTTTTACTCGACAGGCTGTTACGGAATGCAAAATCATCCTAACTTGCATACAGCATATGGCATGAGAGGTCGCCTGAAAATTAGTTCCGTAACAGCCTCTCGAGTTTTAACTATTCGCCACAAAGAACACAGAGATTATGCAGCTACAGCATATTCAACAGCACAAGGATTTTCTATCCTTGTGGAAGCATCCAGAATCTCTATCCCTACAAGATTACCATTCTTGTCATAATCAAGAATTACGCCTGGGTTATCCTCGTTGCTTTCTTCAATAGGTGCATTGCTGAAGAGTATTCGTAATACATCTACTCTGGGATCATATTTAACCTTCACATCTTACCTCCAATACTTTTTGATTTTGCTGGTTCGATATACAGTTACCACTACAGGAGGATCAATATTATCTATCACAATAGCACGCAACAAAAAAGTTTTGTTATCACCAAAGTTAAATTGTGACTGATAAGCCTTTTTTCATTCTTTTCTGAAATCACCTGTTGTGGAGTCTCTAAAACAGATTCAAGTAAGGTGAAAGGAATCCTTCGTCGCTCTATTTCCTCCAGTGCGTGATTAGAAAGATTGAATCTCATCTTTTTACTCAACCTCTTCTGATTAATCAATTCATAATACCGAAACAGTCCCCATCATTCCACGAACCATTTTCTCATCCTCTTTCAATTGCCCAAGCAATTCTTCCACACTATCAAACCCCTTTTCATCCCTGATCCTATCAATAAAGGTTATCATGAGTTCCTTCTCATACAAATCCCCTTTCCAGTCCAGCAGATGCACCTCAAACCTTAACTTTTCACCCCTGAATGTCGGGCAATATCCTATATTTGCCATAGCATTATATGGTTTCAATCCACGCCCTCGCACGGGGGGCGACATATTATCTATCCATACTCTGGCAGCATAAACTCCAACACACGGCAGGAGAATATCATCCTTGCATAAACAATTTGCTGTAGGATAACCTAAAATCCTGCCCCTTTTATCCCCATGGACAACAACTACCTTAATAGTATGTTTACGGCCAAGCATATCATTTGCCTGAGCTATCTTGCCTTGGGCAAGGCAGCAGCGAATCTTTGTGCTGCTTACAATCTCATTATTTATCTTGACTGGTGGCACAACCTCTGTTTCAAAGCCGTATCTCTGTCCTAATTCTCTTAAGAGTTCAATTCCGCCGGCTCTATCCCTGCCAAAGCTATAATCATAACCTACGCAGATTTTCTTGATGCGTAAATTATTAACTAATATGTCCCGGACAAACTCCTCTGCACTGATATTTGCTATCTGCCGGGTGAAATCTGAGATTATCATTCGGGAAACACCCATGGTTTCAATCAGCCTGATCCTTTCGTCCAATGGAAGCAGGAATGGCGGCGACTTGCTTAATATCACCTCTTCCGGGTGTGGGTCAAAGGTCATAACTACGCTTTCAGTCTCACCCTTAGATGCACTTTTAACAACCTCAGCGATAATCTTCTGATGCCCAAGATGTACCCCATCAAAGATGCCAATAGTCACTACACTGGATTGACATTTTAATGGTTCATTTGGTAATTCGTATAGTACATCCATATCAAGCCTCAACCCTTGAGCAACCAATCACCATCTCCAGAGGAATCATCATATCCTCCACAGGGATACTCTTATCTATTTCCTTTAATGGCACAGCCATATCTATCGAAAAATCCCCCACTCTCATTCTTCTGAGTGAACACATATGAGCACCAACACCAAGGACATCTCCAATATCAGCACACAGCGTTCGTATATAAGTGCCGGAGGAACAAACTATTCGAAGGCTTGCTTCTTGCCTTTCTGGATCAAAGATGAGCATATCCAAAGCAAACACATCTATTTCTCGCGGCTGCCGTTCTATTACTTGTCCCTCTCGGGCAAACTTATAAAGTGGCTTGCCTTTATGTTTGATGGCTGAGACCATGGGTGGAATCTGGGATGTCCTGCCTCGAAATTGAGCCAGAGCATCCTCTATCTCTTCCTTGCGGATATTAACCCTTTTTAACTCACCGATAACCTCTCCCCATGCATCCTGTGTAGTGGTAGTACTACCCAATTTTATTCCAGCAATATATTCCTTTTGTGTCTTTTTCATGTCTTCAAAGAGACTTGTTGCCTTTCCCAGAAGCATGATTAATACCCCAGTTGCCTCTGGATCCAATGTCCCTGCATGTCCAACCCTGCGTTGTCCGGCAAGCCGGCGAATACAATCCACCACATCGTGTGAGGTCATGCCTGCTGGTTTATCAATAACAAATATTCCATCCATTTTTTCTCATCCTCAAATAATTACACTATAGCATATCTTTATCTAAAATGCAAGGATTTTTTTATTTTGGAAATGTAATGCGACGAGGAATCTTAGGATTGCCTGCAAAGTGCAAAATTCTTCGTTCCCTTTTCCCGTAGATTCTATAAGGAAGGCTATGCACAGGCTGTTACGGAACTAAAAATCAAGGATACTGGCATACCACATATAGTATCTGACAAGGAAATGTGGACAACATATTGTGTGCCTCTCATACCAAATTTCTATTCCGTAACAGCCTGTCGAGTGCAGCAAGTCATGTCCGAGGCATAGATAATCCAATATTGTCAATTGCGGCAATATGCGGCAATAGATGATTGGGATAAATATCTTGATATTACAGAAGAAGGGATATTGAATAGAATTAGGGAATGTACCTCTACGGGTCGTCTTGCAGGAGATGAAACCTTTGCGACAAGGTTAGAAGAATTATTGGGACAAACATTAAGACCAAAAACGATAGGAAGACCTCAAAAATGATAAAAAAACAGGTGCTGTCCCCGGTTTTTCGTCAAGTCAGTGCCATTCGGGACAGCGCACATTTTTCTTGACAAGAGAAGATTTATATGGTAATATTTATTTATTATGGCAAGAATGGCAAGAATTATCGTACCAAACATACCGCATCATCTTACTCAGAGAGGTAATTATAGGCAAATAGTATTTGATACCAACAATGATCGGGTACAATATTTGTCATGGATAAAGGAATACAGTGAAAGATATGGGCTTAAGGTATGGGCATATTGTTTAATGG
>MNYI01000010.1 GCA_001873945.1 Candidatus Desantisbacteria bacterium CG2_30_40_21 | reverse complement strand
AGCAAGCCTGTAGAGATAATTTATATATCTCTCCATAATCGGCTTATCAAATCCCCTTTCCTTCTTTATTATCTCCATGGTTACCTTATCCACCCTTTCACCAACCACGCACAAGGTAGCGTCCCCCGGCACAAGGGAAAGAAGGATAAAGGTAATTGTTACAATACCAAATATAACCGGTATTGTCAAGAGTATTCTTTTGATGATATAATTTGACATGGTAATTACTTGCTCCCTACCCCTGTCATCAGGGGATAACAAAACAGCGAACGACATGGCTACTACTTATTTTTTCCTAACCCTGTCAATGGGGGATACGAATGTCCCCCACTGGTGGGGAGTAGAGAGGTGGATTCCCCCTTATTAATGTGGTGAGTAGTTATACTCAAGTGGGGCATAAATTGCGATTTTTTCGGTGAGGATTAATCAAGGAGAGCAAGGCGTGAAGGTGAGCAATAGTGTACTATTGCTCACCTGAACAACATAGCTATCGTTGATTAAGACCAGCGAAAAACGCAATTTATGCCCCACTTGAGTATAACTACTCACCACATTAATAAGGGGGAATCCACCTCTCTACTCCCCACCAGTGGGGGACATTCGTATCCCCCATTGACAGGGTTAGGAAAAAATAAGTAGTAGCCATGTCGTTCGCTGTTTTGTTATCCCCTGATGACAGGGGTAGGGAGCAAGTAATTACCATGTCAAATTATATCATCAAAAGAATACTCTTGACAATACCGGTTATATTTGGTATTGTAACAATTACCTTTATCCTTCTTTCCCTTGTGCCGGGGGACGCTACCTTGTGCGTGGTTGGTGAAAGGGTGGATAAGGTAACCATGGAGATAATAAAGAAGGAAAGGGGATTTGATAAGCCGATTATGGAGAGATATATAAATTATCTCTACAGGCTTGCTCACCTTGATCTGGGTCGTTCGTATTCTACAGGGGCACGGGTAAGCAAGACTATCTGTGAACGATTTCCTAATACCTTGCGTTTGGCTATGGCGGCTATGCTTGTGGCTATAATGGTTGGTATCCCTCTGGGTATATTATCAGCAGTAATGCGGGGAAAATTTATAGATTATATTTGTACGATTTTGGCTGTCTTTGGTGTATCTACACCGGTCTTCTGGTTTGGGTTATTGCTTATCTGTGTCTTTTCCATCTATCTTGGCTGGTTGCCAGCCTCTGGTATGGGCAGTGGCGATATCTGACATCTTATCATGCCTGCACTAACACTTGGACTTCATTCTGTTGCCTTTATTACCCGGGTTACAAGATCAAGTATGCTTGAGATTATAGGGGAGAATTATATTAGAACTGCAATGGCAAAGGGTCTTCGGGAAAGCATAGTCATCCTTAAACATGCGATGAAGAATGCATTAATCCCGGTAATTACCCTGATTGGGCTGGATTTTGGCAGTTATCTGAATGGTTCTGTGCTTACTGAGACAATATTCAGTTGGCCCGGGATTGGACGATATGCGGTTGAGGGTATTATGAAACGGGATGCACCGGTTGTTATGGGTACGGTTCTCTTTGGTGCCATAGTATTTGTTTTGACAAATTTAATAGTGGATATATTGTATCATTGGATTAATCCACGCATAAGGTATGGGGGAAGAGATTAAGGGTCTGTGACAGACCCTAACCACAAAAACCACGAAAGGCACGAAGAAGAAAAATCAATGATTAAATAATTATTTCACAACAAAATGATATTATTTGGCGGGAGTATAGTCATGATATTTATATTAATGGCTATATTCTGTCCCTTACTTGCACCCTATGACCCTTATCAGATAAATCTCTATGATCGCCTTCAGCCACCATGCAGGGAACATCTGTGTGGTACGGATAATATTGGCAGGGACATACTTTCCAGAATTATTTATGGGGCAAGGGTTTCATTGATTGTGGGTGTGGTTGCCACCTTTATCTCTATTGCTTTGGGTCTCTTCTTTGGAATACTTGCCGGTTACTTTGGCGGGTTCGTAGATAAAATTATGTTATGCCTCATGGATATTATGCTTGCCTTCCCTGGATTTTTATTAGCCATAGGTGTGGCTGTAGCTATTGGTCCAGGCCTCATGACATTGTTTTTTGCCTTATCTGTGGTTGGCTGGGCAGGGTTTGCCCGAATAATCAGGGGGGTGGTTATAGCAACCAAAGAGCAGGCATTTGTTGAGTCAGCAAGGGCGATTGGTGTAACAGACATTGGTATAATTATAAAACATATTCTGCCCAATTACCTATCTATGGTAATTGTTATGGCTACCCTGAAGGTAGGTTCATTTATCCTTGGAGAGGCATCCTTAAGCTTTCTTGGGCTTGGGGCACAACCACCAACACCTACATGGGGATCAATGGTAAGTGCAGGCTCTACCTTTTTGCACTCTGCACCATGGCTATCTATCATCCCTGGAGTGGCTATAGCTGTAGTGGTGATTGGATTTAATATTTTGGGTGATGGATTGCGGGATGTGCTTGACCCGAGGTTACAGGATTAGGGACTGCCACATTTATTTTGTGACAGTCTCTAACCTGCACTCTATTTTTTACATTACCTGAGCGGCTACAAATATCTCTTCTGCCTCTTTTGGCGAGGCATCTTCATGAATGATAGCATTCAGGGCAGCAGCCATAGCCACAGGGTGATTATTCTGCCATACATTTCGGCCAAGGTTGAGACCAATGGCTCCCTTTTGCATCCCATCATAAATAAAATCAAACACCTCTCTATCTGTATCTACCTTTGGACCGCCAGCCATTACCACTGGCACAGGGCAGCCGTTTGTTACCTTATCAAAATCCTCACACCAATATGTTTTAACAACACTGGCACCCAATTCAGCACAGATTCGGCAGCACAGACCAAGATACCGCGCATCTCTTTTTTCCATCTCTCGACCAACTGCGGTTACAGCCATTACAGGAAGGTCATATCGATTACATTCGTTAACAAGGTTTGACAGGTTTGACAAGGTTTGTTTTTCATATTCGGACCCAATAAATACAGAAAGCCCCACAGCAGAGGCATTAAGCCTGAGAGCCTCTTCAACAGAGGTGGTGAGTATCTCATCTGCCAGATCCTTACCTACCATGCTTGTACCGCCAGAGACCCTGAGAATAATAGGCTTATCAATAGCAGACGGTATGGCAGAACGCAGTACCCCTCTGGTCACAAAAAGGGCATCAAAATAGGAAAGTAACGGCTTAATAGTCTCCCACGGTTTTTCCAATTTCGTGGTTGGACCCTGGAAATATCCATGGTCTATAGGCATAAAGAAACAGTGTCCATCTGGCTGAATTAATCGTGATAGTCGATTTTTCATTCCCCAATCCATAATTACATCCTCCTGATAAAATATTAATAGTAACTACTCAGGTAAAGGAATTTACCACGGAGAACACATAAGTTGATAGGTTGATATGTTGATGAGTTTATAGGTTAAATGAACACAGATTCATAATTCATAAACATTTCCTATCAATTCATCCACTTATCAACCCATCAACTATTCAACTTATCAACTTTTTGTGTTTTCGTGCCTTTGTGGTGAGTAGTTACATGTAAGCGTAACTACTCAAGGGTAGCCAGAATACAGATTCTTCATCTTAGGAAGTGCAATACCCATGAATAAAAATGCAGCTATAGGTATATTTGACTCTGGTG
>MNYI01000246.1 GCA_001873945.1 Candidatus Desantisbacteria bacterium CG2_30_40_21 | reverse complement strand
ACAGAAGTTCCCAAGGAGATAGCTTATGATGAGATATATCATTACCTTAATATTAACAATGAATATTGCCTCCATATCCAATGCCACTGAATTATCCAGAGCATTAGATGAAGGCAAGAAGTTAGGCTGGAATCACAAGGATACATATCGACCATATCCGATATTATTTGTTTCTGGTATCGGTGGGCATTGTGTGCAATGGAATGATCCAGATAATAGCGAGCACAATCAGGGTCCAGATGATGACGATGGAATGACCGCTAAATTATTGCCGTATTTTAAGCCTTACTGGAAAACAAAACCGGAACCAGGAGAAAACTTTACAGCTCGTCTTATCGACATCACCCTTTCCAATAACGACATCGCCAAAATCCCTGACAAAACCTACCTCGAAACCATTGAGTTCTCCGATACTAATGCCTCGATATCCGAGTTAGGGAAGGAGCTTAAATACCGGATTCTGGGTGGAGAGGAATGGGACAGAAAGCCTAATGATGCTATACCAGAAGATTTCAAACCCCTCCTCCATGAATACTATGAATCCACCCATTTCCTTGGTCCCGATTTTTACCATCCTGCCGACTACCCCAACGACAAGGTCATCTTAGTCTGTCATTCCGCTGGTGGTGTAGTTGCCAGGGAATATTTGACTAATCCGGAGATAACCGAGAGCAAGCATGTGGCTAAGTTGATTATGATTCAGACGCCTAATTTTGGGTCATATATTGCTGCAGCATTAAATAGTATGGGCATTAACAGTATTTTAGAAACAGCGAATATGGGTAATGGGTGGGGTAAAGTAGGAGCAATAGCAGAAACGATAAGGAATGTTACCTGCCATTCACCTAACAACGCAATAGCATTTATCGTTTGTCATATATTAGGTGTTGACCGCAATGGTGAGTTGATGAAAGACCTTCGTCCGGATTCACCTAAGTTGGCTGAATTAAATCGCAGGGGTAGATCTGTTGATGGTACAGAGTACATTGCTTTAATAGGTGTTGTAGCTCCAAAAGCTTTAGAGTCTCCAACAGTTTCAGGGATAATAGGGTTTTCGGTTAAAAATATTGCAACATTTATACTTTCTCCTGATTTAACGGATGAGAATAAAAGATCATACAATAGACAATTGGATAACATTAGCAATCAAATAGACCTTGCCCTGGGAAAAGTGCGATCAGGCACAGATATAGAGCAGCAATTAAAGGAGTTAAAAGCACTGATTGATGAATTAAAGGGCATCCAGCTGACTATGGATAATTTTAAGTTGCTTAATTCTAAAGTAGAAAAGCTCCGCCTGAAAAATAAGCAAATGGAAGAATACCTTGGAAACATAGAGAATCATCTGGCAGATTCAAATGATATCGCTACATTTACCAATCTAATAAATAACATAAATCCATTGATTTCTGAACTGATATCAATAATATTGGCACCAACAGACAACTCTGACGGTATTGTCACAGCATCCAGTCAGGCATTTTTAACCAGTAACGGTGGTCAAATATCAGCAGAAGAGACCTCAGGTATAAATGCCTCAGCCTTCCATTCAACCCTGCCAAAGGCTGTGCTTCGTGGTGGCTATGATGGGAAGATATCTATCGATTCGCTGCTTAAACAAATAGATGCAGAACCGCTATATAAACTAACCTTCGTAGGCTTTGATGAGGATAAAAACTATGTCGTTGAGGGGAAATGCTATGATTATCTGCCTGCAAATACTGTGGTAAGTATACTATTAAAAGGGGAATACCTTCATGATGCAGAGGGAACTATCACAAACAGACCACTTATGCCGTTAATAGATCCCTTTCTATCAGAAAACGGTAAATACAACAGCGGTTTTTCGTTTAGGATACTGCCCGAAGATGTCCCCAAACCCATAGAAGAGGATGGGACGAATTCGTTGAGTATAGTACTCCGCAATCCAGCAGGCATCGTTTCAATAGATGGGGTAACGGCTGAGAAGATAGTGGTGCCTGTCCATTACAGCACACCATTTAGGCGTGACGGAACAAATACCATCGTTTCTTCATTGCCATTATCATCCATAGACTCTGGCGATTTAGTGCGTGAGGGTGCATCATCTGCCTTGAGTATGCCAGTGCCCAAGTATACTCAAGCAAGGGTGTCCCATTTCTGGTGGCCTGGTGATAATCCTTCTAATGCAAGTGAGGTGTGGATAGCTACAGGGAAGAAGGTTGATAGGATGAATAATATCACATACCGCAATCTGGGTAATTACACCAGCCCATATTTTCGACATCGGGTATTTTTGGAATCAATAAACTATACTCAAGTGGGGCATAAATTGCGATTTTTTCGGTGAGGATTAATCAAGGAGAGCAAGGCGTGAAGGTTCGCAATAGTGTACTATTGCGAATCTGAACAACACAGCTATCGTTGATTAAGACCAGCGAAAAACGCAATTTATGCCCCACTTGAGTATATACCGCAGAAAACAGCAACAAGCCAAAACAAATAGTCATTACTGCCCCACAAACATATGTCACCCATAAGTTTGCCTCAAAACTATTTTCCGTAGCCACCACAACTACCTCAGAATACATCTATTCACCGGATACAGACAAGGATAAAACCGCTGGTGAAACCGTAGTATTCTCTGGCGCAGCCGTTTCAGCCAGAAAATGGTCTGATATAGAGCCAAGTGGGGTGTATAATAATAAGGTGGGGGCATTGAATATCTTGAAGGTGTTGGGTGAAGGGTATGATTTTGTAACTGATGCTGTTGGGGGCAAGATAACCCCTATTGTATTAACCAGTTACTATGAAGGCAGGAATTATTTGAAGGAATATCTGTCGGATACAGACAAGAATATTGCGACTACATTCTATAAGATTAAACTACCAGCAAACGCACCACTACTCACCACGGGGGAGAGGGAAGAGATTCACCACGGAGACACGGAGGCACGGAGAGCAGGGGATGAGGATATTGATGTTTTGGGGTTGGTGGATAGTGTGGGGATAGAGCCGCAGATACGGCAGTTATTGATTGGGGGGAATAGGGCACTCACCACGGAGACACGGAGACACGGAGAAGGGGAAGGGGATGGTATTGGACAAGAGTTTTCCTCCGTGTCTCCGTGTCTTCGTGGTGAACAGCTTTTTAGGGATAAAGATTACAGGAACAAATACTATTTATGCAAATGATGCACAAGAGATACAGTTTTCCAATGTTTCCGGTAATATTCAGGTAAATATGCCATCAG
>MNYI01000181.1 GCA_001873945.1 Candidatus Desantisbacteria bacterium CG2_30_40_21 | reverse complement strand
CTGCTTATGACCGCTGCCTCATCCAGAAAACTCTACGGCTATGGTACGGGTATGCCTTCATGTTTTATATTGGAGGCAGGGATAAGGTAGGGGGAGATATGGAGATTAATCGGTAGGACAGGCATTCTTGCCTGTCATCTGCAACAGGACAGGCAGAAATGCCTGTCCTACCGACAATTCTGTTGATAATCGACACCATCTCCTCTATTCCCTTATTCCCCTTTGAACATAAGTTTTGCCATAATGAGAATTGCTGCTGTCGTGGGGAAAAATTCCTGCCGTCATAAGATTTCTTCTCCTTTATCCATGACTCAAAATTCGCTTGGTGTTCCTTGATAATCTCATAATCTCAAGTGGATAGGTTGGAATTCCATTAGCATGTTTTAAGATAAATAAGCCATGATATACTCAAGTGGGGCATAAATTGCGTTTTTCGCTGGTCTTAATCAACGATAGCTGTGTTGTTCAGGTTCGCAATAATACACTATTGCGAACCTGAACGCCTTGCTCTCCTTGATTAATCCTCACCGAAAAAATCGCAATTTATGCCCCACTTGAGTATAGAATCTTAGGCTATTTAACGATTACCTTCACCCCAATCCTCTTTTTTGTCTCCTGCATCCATTTTTCATATGTTGCTTTCAGATTATCACCAATAAACCTTTCTTCCAGAGGCTTTAATATTTGTATCTCAAGCCCATCTCCAGCCACAATAAAATTCTGTCCCATTAACTGGGAATACAAGTCTTGTTTTATCCTATCTATCTCTATAGATTCTTCTCTTGTTGCTATCTTGTTGTCTACAAATTGAAGAATGTGATACCCAAACTGGGTTTTTACCACTCCTGATAATGGGTTTTCCTTTGTCAGATTAAAGGCTGCATCCTCAAATTCCTTAACCATTTGTCCACGACCAAAAAATCCAAGGTCACCACCCCTCTCACGACTCGGGCATGTAGAATGCTTGCCAGCCAACTCAGCAAAGTCTACCCCTTCCTTTATCTGTTTGAGCAAGATATTTGCCTCTTCCTCTGTTTTTACCAGAATATGTCGGACATCCATCTTGTCTATGAATTCTACTTTTTTCTTTTCTGCTGAGACACGGTCAATAAATTGTATAAGATGATAGCCAAACTGTGTCTTTACTATACCTGACAATGGGTTTTCCTTGGTCAGGTTAAAGGCTGCCTCATCAAACTCTTTAACCATCTGTCCATGTCCAAAGAATCCAAGGTCACCACCCCTCGCATGACTTGGGCAGGTAGAATGTTTACTTGCTAATTCCGCAAAATCTGCCCCTTCTTTTATCTGCTTAAGCAAGCCTGCAGCCTCTTCCTCTGTGGCTACCAATATGTGACGGGCATGAACCTTAACAGCATAATCCTCACAAAACTTTTCAAACATCTGCTGGGTAATTCCTACCCTGGGCATAACGCATTTAGCAATCAACTGTACCCTCTGAAAGACGATTTGCCCCCTTTCCTTCAAATCATCAAGGGTTATTCCTTTCTTTGACATGGCATTTTCAAGCCCTGCTTCATCAGTAAACCTTTGCTTAATGATATTAACCACCTGATCTATTTGCTTTGAATCAACAACAATCCCCTGTGTCTTTGCCTCCTGTCTGATAATCTCATCCTCAATTAACCCATCCATGGCTATTCTTGCCTCTTCTGATTGAAGATTTATAGCTGTTGTGCCCATAACCCTTTCCAGTTGAATTGTGGTAATCGTTTTGCTTCCAACCACTGCCACGGTTGCAGGTTGGGCAAAAGCATTCTCATAAATTAATACAGTTGACAATACAACCATTGCTACAAAAAACTTCTGCATCGCTTCTTCTCCTTTTCTTTTTTTTAATTTTAAGATATAACGACCTGTCAAATAAGAGCTTGCCTACTATTGTTGTGTCAACTCTCAAGTGTCGGATATAGGCTGAAGGGGAAAGACGGAAGGGGAAGATAGGCTGTTAGGGCATTTTCTTCCTTCAGCCTTCAGCCCAAACAACCTGACCACAGTTAGTGCGACATATTAAAATTGACACGACACTATGCCGACTGCCACCTTATTCTCGTTGCCTTAGCCATCCTGCAACATCCTTTGCATGATAGCTGATAATTATATCTGCCCCGGCTCGCCTCATGCCAAGCATAATCTCCATCACCACCTTTTTTTCATCAATAAACCCTGCCTGAGATGCAGCCTTAACCATAGCATATTCACCACTGACATTATAGACTGCGGTTGGATACCCAAACCGTTGCTTTATTTGCCAGACCACATCCATGTATGCCAATCCGGGTTTGACCATAACAATATCCGCCCCTTCCCAAATATCCAATTCTACCTCTCGGCTCGCCTCTTGAATGTTTGCTGGGTCCATTTGATAGCCTTGTCGATCGGAAAAGGCAGGGGTAGATTGAGCTGCCTGCCGAAATGGACCATAAAAGGCAGAAGCATATTTAGCTGCATAAGACATAATGGGAATATGGGTATATCCTGCCAGATCAAGTCCATGACGAATAGCCTTGATTCGTCCATCCATCATGTCTGATGGGGCAATCATATCTGCCCCTGCCCTTGCATGGGAAAGGGCTATTCTAACTAATAGTTCAACTGATTCATCGTTCAGAATCCTGCCATCCCCGGGTATCCCACAATGCCCATGGCTTGTGTATTCACACAGGCAGACATCAGTAATCACCATTATATCAGGCACAGCAGACTTTATTGCCCTTACTGCCTGTTGAATAATGCCATTTTCAGCATACGCCTCAGATGCTGCTTCATCCTTTATGTCCGGCAATCCAAAGAGCAATACAGCTGGAATCCCTAACCCTTGTGTCTCCTTAACATCCTCTATTAATCTGTCTATGGAAAAATGGAATATGCCTGGCATGGCATTGATTTTGCTGCATATATTCTGCCCATGAACCACAAAATATGGCATGATTAGCGAATCTACGGATAATACTGTTTCTCGAATCATCCTGCGGAAGGGCTCTTTTTCTCTTAATCTTCTTGGTCGATATGTTGATAAATTCATATTACTCCAGATTGTAATTACTGTCTTGTTAACCTGATAGCAGGCAACATTACCAGCGGCTCACGAACTGCTCTTGCATTTTCGGAATAATTGAGTTTTTAGAGGCAACCTATAGCTTTTGTGTAGAAATTTTCCAAAAACAAGGTATGTATTTTTAGTTTAAGCATACCATATTAAAGAGGAAATGTCAAGGAAAAATAAAATGCAACCAGCAATTCTAATTATGACATTTTTACCGCATAAACACATAACAACTCACCACGGAGACACGGAGACACAGAGGAAAATCGAAGGACAAATCTCTTATTTGAATGTGGCTGAACGCAGATTTTTGGAAATTTGAAGCATTATTCTGTGAATTTATAAAAATTTGCATTCCGTCAGCTTGTTTTTTTAAATTATTCTCCGTGCCTCCGTGTCTCTGTGGTGAATCTGAAAATCCATAATGAGAATTGCT
>MNYI01000208.1 GCA_001873945.1 Candidatus Desantisbacteria bacterium CG2_30_40_21 | reverse complement strand
AATAACAAAGGGATTCTTCTCTTTTAGTAGATTTGCTGTAACTACTCACCACAAAGGCACGAAAACACAAAAAGTTGATAAGTTGAATAGTTGATGGGTTGATAAGTGGATGAATTGATAGAAAATGTTTATGAATTATGAATCTGTGTTCCTTTAACCTATAAACTCATCAACCTATCAACCTATCAACTTATGTGTTCTCCGTGGTAAATTCCTTTACCTGAGTAGTTACAAATTTCTGCCATAATGAGAATTGCTGACTACAAAGACACAGAGAGTTGCTAAGTTGAAAACTTTTTTGTTGACTTCAAGCCTCAAAGCTGCTACAATGCTACAATATAATCAAAGTGTAACTATTGTTCCCTCTGGATTGTAGTTTCCTGCTGGAGTTTACCCTTGTGGAAACAGGGGCAGGAATGACGATTGCTTTCGCTTGCAAGCTGAGTAGTTATCAAAAGACTTAGGAAAAAAAGATGTTATGGAATACAATAATCGGACAGACTCATGCAGTAGAAATTCTTAAGCAAAGTATTCAGGCTGGAAGGATTCCATCTGCATATCTTTTTTTTGGTCCAGATGGGGTAGGAAAGGGAACTACAGCTAATGTTGTGGCTAAAACCCTCAACTGTCCATATCAGGGGTGTGATATATGTCGGGTGTGTGTCAGAATTAATGAAAATAATTATCCAGATATAAGGACAATAGTTGCTGATGGTAAATTTATTAAGATTGGACAGATACGGGAGATAAACAAGGATGTCTCTTTGAGTATATTTGAGGCTCAATACAGGGTTTATATCTTGAAAAATGTAGAAAAAATGAATATTGAGGCTGCAAATGCTTTTTTGAAGATATTAGAAGAGCCCCCGGGAAAAACACTGTTTATCTTAACTACCAATGCGATTGACTCCTTGCTTTCAACAATTGTCTCCAGATGTCAATTGATACGGTTTAATCTTCTTCTGCCGCAGGATGGAGAGAAAATTCTCCTGAAAAAGGGTATAAATCAAAGGGAAGCATCTTTATTAACAGGTATTTCTGCTGGTAGACCGGGTAAGGCTATAGAGTATAAAGAAAAAGGGGTGGAAAAACAGATAGCCATGGTGCAAGAATATCTTAATGAAATATTTGGAGGAAAAAACGAGTTAAAGGTTTTCGAGTTTGCTGAAGAGGCAAAGGCATATTCTGATGATATAGAGGTTATTCTAGATATTATCATCTTGATGATTCCAAACTTTTTTTCCTCTAAGGCAAAGATTCAAGCCATAACTGAGGTAATTAAAACAAAGGACAAACTCGCAAGAAATATAAACCTTTCGCTTGGGTTAGAGGTAATGTTTTTTAATTTATTAAGCATAAGGGCAGGGGGAAGGTCAGAGGGTTATAAGGTAAGAAAATAGGAGTTGGAGGCACAAATGATAGAAAGGGTTGGAGTTAAATTTAATAAGGATAGCACTGTTTACTTTTTTGATGCTAATGGGCTAGGGCTAAAAAAAGGGGATGTGTGTGTTGTTGAATCAGAACGCTGTCTTGATATGGGTACGGTTGTTCAAAATATAACAAATATAGAGAATGAAACCACACCATATTCAAAGGTTATAAGGATAGCTACAGAAGAGGACAGGGAAACTGCGGAAAAGAATAATAAAAAAGAGTCTACCGCATATCGTACCTGTGCCAATAAGATTGCGGATAAATATCTGAATATGAAATTAGTTGCTGTTCGATACACACTTGACGGCACAAAGATAATCTTTTATTTTACAGCTGAGGGAAGGATTGATTTCCGGGAATTAGTCAAGGAACTGGCACATCATTTTAAGGCAAGGATTGAATTGCATCAGATTGGTGTCAGGGATGAGGCAAAGGTATTTGGCGGATTCAGCTGGTGTGGAAGAGAACTCTGTTGTGGGACATTCTTAAAGGAATTTAACTCTGTGACGATAAAAATGGCAAAAGAACAAAATCTTATCCTTACCCCAAGCAAGATATCAGGTGCTTGCAGCCGTTTGATGTGTTGCCTTGGATATGAACATAAAAATTATGCGGCTGTTAAGCGATGTGTTCCAAGGGAGGGTTCCAGAATAAAGATTGGAGAACAGCAGGGAACAATTATGGAGATAAATGTTGTCAAGGAACAGATAAAAATAAAGTTTTCAGATGATCGAATTGTTTGGATGCCTATAAAGGAATTTACTAAGGGAGCATGCAAATGTCAGAATTAAGAAAGGATCCAATAATTGGACGGTGGGTAATTGTCTCTGTGGAAAGGGCGAAAAGACCCTCTGATTTTGTTGTTAGTGTAGACTGGAAAGAGGAAAAACTATGCCCTTTTTGTCCGGGTCATGAGTCAGAAAGGGATGATACAGAGTTATTTATTATAAAGGATTTTAAGAAACAGAATGGGTGGATAACAAGGGTAGTTGAGGATAAGTATCCCATCCTGAATTTTCATGGAGATATAGAAAGGATTGGAGAGGGCATGTATGATAAGATGGATAACTTTGGGGCACATGAGATAATTATTGAAAATTCTTCTCATGACAAAACCCTTGCCACAATGAGTATCGAGGAGATTTACCATGTTTTTTGGACATATAAACAGAGGTTTCTGGCATTAAAAGACGACAAAAGGTTTAGACATGTGATTATTGTTTGCAATCATGGCTATGGTGCTGGTGGACAGCTAAAACACCCGCATTCTCAACTATTTGCTACCCCTATAGTGCCTAAGTCTATTATGGAAGAGATTGAAGGAACAAAGGAATATTATAACTACAAGGAAAGGTGTATATTTTGTGATATTGTTCGTGAAGAAAGACGGCTGAAGGAACGATTGATCATTAATAATTCATCAATGATCGCTATTGCTCCCTTTGCCTCAAGGGTGCCCTTTGAAACATGGATATTGCCTGTAGAACATATCTCTTCCTTTGAAAATATCTCGGAAGAAGGAACTATGGAGTTGGCAAAGGTGGTAAAGGAGACCTTTATGCGTATGGAGAAGATTCTGGGTGATTGCCCATATAATCTTTTTCTGCACTCTTCACCCTTTAACAAATATCTTGCCAGCGAATATCATTGGCATGTTGAGATAATGCCCAGACTTACCAAATTGGCCGGATTTGAATGGGGAACAGGATTTTATATCAATCCTACACCACCTGAGATGGCTGCTGAACAGCTAAGGACAGTTGCGGTGAATCTCTATGGAGGGTAGCACAGACATTCTTGTCTGTGCGTAACTACTCAGGTAAAGTAATTCACCACGGAGAACACATAAATTGATAGGTTGATAGGTTGATGAGTTTATAGGTTAAAGGAACACAGATTCATAATTCATAAACATTTCCTATCAATTCATCCACTTATCAACCCATCAACTATTCAACTTATCAACTTTTTGTGTCTTCATGCCTTTGTGGTGAGTA
>MNYI01000110.1 GCA_001873945.1 Candidatus Desantisbacteria bacterium CG2_30_40_21 | reverse complement strand
GGTAAAGGAATTCACCACGGAGAACACATAAGTTGATAGGTTGATAGGTTGATGAGTTTATAGGTTAAAGGAACACAGATCCATAATTCATAAACATTTCCTATCAATTCATCCACTTATCAACCCATCAACTATTCAACTTATCAACTTTTTGTGTCTTCGTGCCTTTGTGGTGAGTAGTTACAATTATAACATATAAATGCTGTCTCGTCAAGAAAAATCAATAAGATCTCTGAATATTCGATAGAGAGCATTGCATATGTCGATTATGCAACGCTTTCGCCACAAATAGACACGAATTGTAACTACTCAGGTAAAGGAATTTACCACGGAGACACAAAGGCATACAGTAACTACTTGAGTATATCTCTTGATAGCTGAGTAGTTACTTTCATAATTAAAAATTGCTGCAACAAGAAAAAATTCATTTGACAAAACATAGAAAATTGTGTTATTATAAGGGATATATTTCATGCTGAATTGAAAAATAACCATTTGGAGGAAAATCCCACATGTTTTTATCAATCACCAATAACCTTAAACCCCCTTTCAATCCTAATCCTTACTTTGTGCCTTTGTGCCTTTGTGCCTTTGTGTCTTTCTGTGCCTTTCTGTCTTTCTGTGCCTTTGTCCCTTCCTTTGCAGAGGCAGCACCAAAGGACTTGCCTGAAAAGGAATTGTTTGAACTTTCATCAAAATTGTTCACAGAAGAAAAGGATAAGGCAGAGGCAATAAACTCCTTTAATATTTTCCTTGAACGCTTTAGTAATAGCAAACGGGCTGATAGGGCTCAGTTTATGATTGGTGAGTGCTTGTTTGAAAATAACAAGAAGGTCTTGATGTTCCAGGGGTTGAAGAAAAATATGTTTTCTCCTGCCATTGGAGCATATCAAAAACTTATTGATAAATACCCAAAACACCCATTATTGCCAACAGCAAATCTTTTTCTGGGAAATTGTTTTTACTATCAAAAAAATTATGACCAGGCGGTTGCCTGTTATCAGGAAATATTGAATCAATCATATCAAAAAGACCTTCATGAGATGGCTCTGTATCTTATCAATCGAGCCTATTATGAGCAAGGGAATTATGCGCAGATTATCACCGGATACCACTATGTCTTAAATAATTTCCCCCCAAATGTCAGTAAGTGGCGTGCCCTTGCCTACCTGTATATTGGTGAAGCATACTATCAACATCGTTTTTATAGTGAGGCAAAGCCCATCTATGAGCTGATTATCAAGAATTATCCGCTTACCAGGGCAGCATATTACGCTAAGGATGGATTAGTCTGGTATCATCTGCAAAAGGGTGAATATGATGCGGCAAATAAGCTCCTTCAACAAATAGCATCACTTGAACCAACAAAGCCAAAGGGGGAAAAGGGCGAGAAAACAGAAAAAACAGAGAATACAGAGCTAAGTATCAGCCGTCAGTATGAAATAGGCAATGGCCTCTTTAATCAGCAAAAGTATGAACAGGCATTGGAGATATATAAGAATCTTATTAAGACATACCCTCAACATAAGCTCATGCCTGATGCCCTGTATCAAAGCGGACTTTGCTACTATAGACTGGAATATTATAGTCAGGCGATTGATGCCTGGAAAAAATTAATAGAGATTTATCCCACACATTCTATGGCTGTGGAGGCAATTTATAAAATTGCAGATACCTATTTTCGGTCTCAGGATTATGAAAAATCCATTATCAATTATCAGAGGATTATTGATGAATATCCTCAGTCACCAGGGATTAAGGAGGCATACCTACGCATTGGACAGTGTTATTACAATCAGGAAAATGATGATAAAGCCATCGAATGTTTTCAAAATATTATCAATAAATATCCTGATGACCCCAAAAGCAGTGATGCCCTTGAGGCAATTGAAACAGTCCTGTATCGCAAGGAAAAGAATCTGCTAAATAAACAGGGAACAGGTCAGGATGCGGAGAAAAAGATTAATCAGATAATCATTGAGATGCTCAAGGGATTTTTACTTAAATACCCTCAAAGCAAACTGGCTCCTGAGATACAGTTTCATCTGGCTAAAAAATACTATGCCATAGAAAGCTATCAAATGGCTCTGGTAGAGCTTCAGAAGATGTCTACTTTATATGCTGACAGCAAGTTTGTAGCAGAGGCTCAATATTATATTGGGGAGACATATTATGAGATGGAAAACTATGAGGAGGCAATTACCAATTATCAAAGGTTATGTTCAGATTTTCCTGATACTGAGTTCGTAGCCCCAGCCCTTTTCAATGCTGGCTTGTGCTATAAAAAGACAAGCAAGTTGAGTGAGGCAGCTGCGGTTTACGCTAAGTTCATTGAGCAGTATCCAAAAGATAAAATGGTAAATGATGCCTTATTAGAATTAGTGGCTATTTATAAGGACCAATTCCGTTACAATCTGGCAATTCCTGCCATAAATAAT
The DNA here is from genome assembly GCA_001873945.1 of Candidatus Desantisbacteria bacterium CG2_30_40_21. Taxonomy (GTDB): domain Bacteria; phylum UBA9089; class CG2-30-40-21; order CG2-30-40-21; family CG2-30-40-21; genus CG2-30-40-21. The sequence continues at coordinate 933 of MNYI01000110.1, read as the reverse complement.
CTTCTGACAAGGCTTGACCCAAGTGATGAATCAAGGTTGGAGATAATTTATAGCCTGTCTGAATGTTATACAGAGATGGATGATGAAAAGTCAGCCATTGACCAGTACCTCAAACTAAGGGATATGACCCCGGCAAACAATATCTATCGACTGAGGGCTTTGGCTAAATTGGGTGAGATGTATGAGAACAAAAAAGATTGGGCAAAGGCTATAGATATTTATAAGGATATTGCCCAGAATACAGATAGGGAAGATTGGCGGACAGCGGTGAAGGAGAGGATAGGGGTTGACCCTAATGGGAACTGTCCGTTGTAAGTAGTAGTACAAATGGTTCTATGATGTTTTGAGTGGGTAAGTCAAAAAAGAAAGATTAACGGTAAAAAGAGGCAGAAAATGGAAAATCTTTCGCTAATAACCTTAAAAGAAAATGAAAGAAAATCGCTAAAGGAATTGAAAGAGAAAATAGTTGAAAAATTTCCAGATACAGAGATTATACTTTTTGGCTCAAAGGTACGGGGAAATTTTGACAAAGAATCTGATATTGATTTGTTACTCCTTGTTCCATCTCCGGTTAATAGTAAATTAGAGGATGAGATTACAGAAATTACCTTTGATATAGAACTTAAATATGAGGTAGTTTTTGGGAAAATTATAGAAAACAAAAAATTCTGGAAATCACCTTTAGCTAATGCCATGCCCCTTCACTGGAACATAGATAGAGAAGGAGTACTTGTATGAAACAGGAATTCATTGAGTTGGCGTAACTACTCAGGTAAAGGAATTTACCACTCAAGACACAAGGGTATACGGTAACTACTTGTAGCTATATTGGACGGAAAAACTACGAAATACGCGAAAAACCGCGAAAATTAATAATCAGAATGAATTTGTGAATCAGAATTTTTCGCGTTTTTTTGCGATTTAAGGAAAGAA
>MNYI01000108.1 GCA_001873945.1 Candidatus Desantisbacteria bacterium CG2_30_40_21 | reverse complement strand
GACAAGCGGGAATGACAGATCACAAAGGGGAAAAATTCTGATTCACAAATTCATTCTGATTATTAATTTTCGCGGTTTTTCGCGTATTTCGTAGTTTTTCCGTCCAATATAGCTACAAGTAGTTACTGTATACCTTTGTGTCTTGAGTGGTAAATTCCTTTACCTGAGTAGTTACCCTAAAACCTTATAATTACAACAAACTTATATCCTTTGGCTTAAGATCCTTAAGCATATCCTTAAATGCTTCAACCTCATTGTCATCAATTGGAGTTTGCGGCATAGTAGCCATACTCAACACTGGGTCAGAGACATATATTGGTGCAGCTGTTCGTAAGGCAAGAGCAATGGCATCACTTGGACGAGAATCAATTTCCTCAAGATGACCATTCACCTGAAGCTCTATCTTGGCAAAATAGGTATTATCCTGAATGGCATTTATTACAATCCCATGAACACTCACGCCTACGGTTTCGATTATTGTTTTAAGCAAATCATGGGTTAATGGTCGTGGAGAAATTATACCTTCCAAGGCAAAAAGAATCGCTTGAGCTTCAAATAATCCTACCCATATAGGCAAAACCCTTTTTCCCTGCTCATCCTTTAAGATAATTATTGGCATGTTGCTTGAATCCATAGCTATACCAGCTACCTTTACCTCAATCATAACGCTTCTCCTCATAATTCAGCATTTCTATTAATTCCCCTCTAATAAGAGGGGTCAGGTGTGTGTTGCTCTGTAAGTATAAAATAGTTTTCGTAAAAAGTCAAGGGAATATTTATCTGTCTGTGAAATTGTGGAATAGAACCGCTAAGCTGCCCCTCCTTTTCAAGGAGGGGCAGGGGTGGTTTATTTCCTCTTCGCCACCATAGCCGCCAATCTTATTGCCTCTATCATACTCTGAGGGTTTGCCACACCCTTGCCGGCAATATCAAAGGCAGTACCATGATCTGGTGAGGTTCTGATAATAGGCAATCCTACGGTGATATTAACGGCTGAATCAAATGCCAGGAGTTTTAATGGTATAAGCCCCTGATCATGATACATGGCAACTACAAGATCATACTTGCCGTTTACTGCTTGTAAAAACACGGTGTCTGGTGGGTATGGACCAGCAGCCTTAATCCCCTTGCAAACAGCCATATCAATGGCTGGCTTAATTATCTCCATATCCTCTTTGCCAAATGCCCCATCCTCTCCAGCATGTGGATTAAGCCCGGCAACAGCAATAACGGGTGATTGTATCCCAAAATCCTGTTGCAGTGACTTATCAGCTAATTGGATGATCTTCAACACCCTCTCAGCAGTGATCATCTCAGGCACATCCCTTAAGGCAACATGAATGGTGGCAAGAATAACCTTCAGCTTGCAGGAATAAAACATCATAGCATATTCAGTGGTAGCGGTAAGCTCAGCCAACAACTGGGTATGTCCGGGGTAATCAAAGCCTGCCTTATGAATTGCCTCCTTATTGATTGGGGCAGTGACTATACCTGCTATCTTGCCATCCATGGCCAGACCAACAGCTATTTTGATGTATTCTACCGCTGCCCTGCCTGCCTCAGGGCATACCTTGCCTTGGGCAATGTGGTCGAGATTAATATTTTTCAGGTCAAGGATATTCAAAACACCTGGCTCTCTTCTGGCAGAGGATGGGGAATCAACTGACAGGATATTCCAACCATCAAGCCACGGGGCACAAAAATGCTTAAAAGCCCTTGCATCTCCAATAATTAGCAGAGGATGTTCTTCTTGCAGCAGCTTTACTGCTTTAATCACAACCTCAGGACCAATACCACAAACATCACCAAGTGTTATGCCAATGATCATATTTCCCCCTTTGATATGGTTATTCTACACAACGGATCCCCAACTATCACATTTTGCCAACTCAGGTATGGGGTAGCCAGATAATAGCTTTCTGCCAGATTATACCCACTGGTATATGCCCCAAAAAGGATATGCGGATGAGTACAGGATTCAAGGTATGGCTCATAAACGAAGGCATCTATGCCAGTAACCCCTTCACGAATTAGATCACCAGAGAGTGATTGCGGGCTGCCTCCATGGTAAGACAGCAGGTTTTTGAATGAACCAGGGCGCCAGTGTTTTGGGGGCTCCTCAAATGTCCTGCCACTTGAGGAGACAAAGCCTGCTGCTATTGCCCCTGGTAACCATTTGTTATGAAGAAACCGCTTGCCAGTAGCCTCTGGATCGTTTGAACCCCAGCCACAATACCCAATAACCCCGGTCTGATGCTGAAGGTATTTTTTAGTATCATCGTAATACACCATAAATCCTTTCTTCTGCAATTTCCTCCATGCCGTTCGTATCCATATATTGCCTATGGAATTCTTAGTGGTTGCATCTAAGACAAACCTTGCCTCACTCTTTTGCCTTCCTGCTTGCAGGAGAAAAGGATGACAGCCACGATTGATAAGTGCCTTTATATCCCTTATGGTGTATCCCGTCAATCGGGTAACCAGATAGATATTATATGTCTGGCTGTCAAAGTGTCTGTAACCATTAAGATAATAAGGATTTGCCACCACCCCGGTAATATCATAGTATCTGCAAAATCCATAATTATCCACTGGCATATTTCTTTTAAGCAGGGTTAGTTCTGAGTCAACAGATGCCCTGTTTCCTTGCAATCCCCCTGTCCCCTTTATCCTAAGTGGTATCCCTTTGGTTAAAACAATATACGATATTTGATTCACAAGATTATTGTTCTGAAGGTATTTAGCAATAGGTATCATAATCTTTGTTTCATAGGTCAGTCTGGTAATGGTTTCTGCCTTTGGACAGCGGATATAGCAGATATTTTGCGGGGGGATATTTCTTTTTTGTTGATAATATTTGCCTACAGATAGGGAGATAGGACTACATTCATTGATTATTACAAGAACCTGTGATGAATTGGCAGCATGGGATAGGGATGAACCCATAATTATCAGGCACAAAGGCATAAAGGCACAAAAGCGAAAAGTAAAATCCAAAATCTTCTTATTCCTTGTCATACCTTTATGTCTCCTCTGCCTTCTATTGCTTCTATTTTCTTTGTGCCTTTGTGCCTTTGCCACTCTGTGCCTTTCATGATATTATATCCTGTCCATTATGCTGTTGTCAATAAGTTTTTCTTTATAATTGCTGAATCGAGAACTGAAAAATGTATTGCAAGCCACAGACAAACGAACGGTCAAATGCCACAGCAATTCTCATTATGGTAAAATGGATAAGGGGGAGATATGGAGATTAATCGGTAGGACAGGCATTCTTGCCTGTCATCTGCAACAGGACAGGCAGGAATGCCTGTCCTACCAACAATTCTGTTGATAATCGACACCATCTCCTCTATTCCCTTATTCCCCTTTGAACATAAGTTTTGCCATAATGAGAATTGCTGCTGTGTGGGATACTAATGGAGGAAAGAAGGTGA
>MNYI01000097.1 GCA_001873945.1 Candidatus Desantisbacteria bacterium CG2_30_40_21 | reverse complement strand
GACTGTGCCCTGATTTTGACTCCATCTGACAGCACATCCTGACCATTCTTCTGAATACTATAGACAATTCTGCCACCTACAGGATAGACACTTATATCCACAAAGTTAATGGCTAACCGATTGGGACTGTCTAATGTAAGTTCTGCATCCTGAATGCTGGTCTCGAATTCATGAGCATTATCGCCCTCACCTTTGCTTGCCCTAATCCGATAACTGCCTAAGGGGATATGGGCAAATTCATAGTAACCATTATCATCGGTTAATGTCCAAAGTCCACCATCACCAGTGGTATTCAATTTCCAATCTGAATCAGCTGCAATCTGAGCCAGAACATTGCTATCCACATGGGATGAGGAAAGTGTCAATCTCACCTCCTTAACTGGTGTTCGTAGGTCAGCGGCACGCACATACCCGGCAATCTTACCATCAATAACATTTACCTCGGCTGTCTTTGGAACGCTCCATTTGCCATATCGTGATTTAACCTTCAGGCTAATGGTATATTTGCCTGCCTGAGTAAATTTGCAGGTTGGGTTATAAATGGTTGCCGAGCCATTTGGGAAAGTCCACTCCCAGACAGTAATTTTGCCGATTTGCTCATCTTCAACAAAATCTGGGTGATTACCTGCAAACTGAATGGGTGAGTAATTACCGCCATGGATACCTCCACGATAGTGACCTCCTGGCATAGCTGTGGGCTTGCCTGCCTCAATGGCAACATTAGTGAAAGCACTACCGCTCAATACTAATCCCTCAGATGTAGTCACGGTGGCCACACATTTGAGGCTATAATTACCCTCTGCTGTCCAGAAATATTCTGCCTTACCATTCCCATCGGTCTCCACACTGGTGGTGCCAACATACCATTGATACTGAAAAAAAGCCCCGGGGGGATAGGCTTCTTTGTTGATCGAGCAGGCAAGCTCAACAGGTTTATCAGGCTTGCCAGTGTATGGACCATTTGCATCCAAAGCCACAGTATTGTATATCTTCAGGTCAAATGTCTTTTCATCGCTTTTGACACCATAATTAGTAACTGCCTTACAATAGATTTTGTAAGCCAGATTAGGATTGTTCCATGTGTAGGAGACCTGTGAACTTGCTGTCTGTGTCGCTTCTACCGTGTTCCAGTTATTATTAAAGTCCCAGAGATATTTTGTAATTGTTTCATTTCCGTTGAGCTAGGCATCTGCCATAAGATAAACAAGCCTACCTACAACCCCAACATATTTGTTGTTATACCAGGAGGAGACAGATTGCGGTGGAGTATTTTTGACTATTGGACGATTCCATGCACGGACTGGAATCTCTAAAATATCTGAGGTCACAGAATTGTCGTCAATTGCTCTACAATAGACTGTGTATTCACTGGCATCAGAGAAACTTGTGGTTTTCTTGGGGTCGGTTATCGTATTTCCAATATTTCCAAAATCAAAGTTGCCAGGCAATTTCCATTGGTATCCCTTGCGTGTTGCTTCAGGGAAAGTAGAATTAGTAGGCGGTATTACTTCAAACTGGACACTTTCTGATGTAGCTACATTCACCTTGCTGTTTGTCCCCAACGCAGGGCTTTTAAGTTTGGGCTTGCCTATTGGCTTATATGCCCTGACTGAAACAGAAATCTTTATCGTATCAAAGGGCAATGTAAGCGTAAAGTTACCTGAGTAATCCCTGTAATCCTTGTCAGGGTAACCTTCAGGAGGCTCAACCCACACATCAACATCCTTGGTCCTACCACCTTCTAAAGTTCCGCTTGTACCTGAGAACTTTATCCAGTTATAAGGAGATGAACTGATTGACCAATCTTGTGTTGTATTATAAGAAACCCCGGTATTCTTGAATGAAAGGGTTTCCTTTTTGGATTTATTGTAAGCACTCGCAGACTCATTTTTAACAACATAGACACTGTCAAGATTAAATCCTGGTTTTTCCATCACCTCCATCTTCGGTGCCTTAAGTTTTAGTTGCAGGTCATCAAACCAGACATCTACCTGATTCTCCCCGCAGTCCCGATGGGCTCCCATTTTAACCCTAATCTTTCGTGTCTCTTTGGGTAAAAGTTTATCTTTGATCTCAAACTTAGTCCAATCTCCATGGTGCCAGCCAGTAGAATGTATACCAAGGTTATTTCCTGAACCATCATAAAATGTTATCTCAAACCATCCGTTGTCATCATGACTAAACTGCCCACCCTGGCCCTTAACCCATCCGCTAAAGTCCATCTTTGCACTATCACCATTTATTGCTCCAGCATATTGTGAAACATCCACATCCTGGTAGGCATCCGACAAAACGCCACCGCCATTTTGTCCTCCACCACGAAAGCTATCGCACTGTGTGGTAAAACCATTACTTGGCACCCAGGAAGTTGTTCCACTAGCTGCACTGTGATTCTTAATCAGATTGTCTGTTACTACCTCCGCAGCCATGGCCAAATTAGTCCACAACCCCAAAACCACCATCACGGCCCCAATAACCCCCCAAAATCTCTTCCAACCAAGAATTATCAGGGTTAATTCGTGTGTATTTTGGTTAATTTTAATCACCTTCTCCATTTCTCCACCTTCTCCCTCTCCCCTTTCTTACACAATTTCTGCCATAATGAGAATTGCTGGGGTCGAAAAATTCCCCTTGACAAAAATTCATTCTTCAGATATAATGAATTAAGTTAGCATTCAGATAGAGGATAAAAATCTATGTATAATAGAAAACGCCGTGAAAAACTTGCTGATTTACTTTTTGATCTGGTGAAATTTATTCTTACCATTGGTATTGTTGGTAGCATATTCACCGGCACTTTTAGATTTCCATATTTAATATGGGGAGTATTATGCACTTTGGTATTAGTAACCAGTGCCTATTTTTTAACTCCTAAAGACAAGGAGGATTAAATCACATGGATCCAATGTTAGGTGTTGCCTTTATTTTTCTCTGTTTTTCTATTTTTGCTGGTGTTTTTCTTTTAGTATTTCATATTCAGGATAAACGCCAAGCTCGCAAATCCAAACCCACTTCTACTGAATAGTAAGCGTCTGGGTATTTTATGTCTGGGGAAAATGGGGACAGCGCCCTATTTTTTCTTCTAAAAATAGGGTGCTGTCCCCATTTTCCCCATTTTCCCCCATTTTCCCCGATAAGTGGATGAATTGATAGGAAATGTTTATGAATTATGAATCTGTGTTCCTTTAACCTATAAACTCATCAACCTATCAACCTATCAACCTATCA
>MNYI01000142.1 GCA_001873945.1 Candidatus Desantisbacteria bacterium CG2_30_40_21 | reverse complement strand
CCAGTATCAACAACTGTTTTTGCCACTGCCACAGCCCCATGACCATAGGCATCTGCCTTGACAATAGCCATTATCTGACAGGAATTTCCGACAATCCTCTGGATTTCTCCTACATTATGCCTGATACTGTCTAAATTAACCTCAACCCATGAAAGTGGTTGCATAATAATATTTCCCTATAACTCTCCATTTTTTACTTGAATTGTAGCATATTCAGGATTAGAAGTCAAGAAGATTTTCAGGCAGATGGTAACAGGTCAGTAAATGGTAGATGAAGCATCTTGCTTCGTATTTCCCTTCTCACGCTGGCGGAGGCAGTTGAGTAGAAAATCTACGTCGTGCATTAATTGTAGATAAATAGGGACAGCGACCATTTATTTAGTTTTTACATGGTCTTCCTCTATAGTTTTCCCATTAATACTCGTTCCAACTAATTTTTCTAATTTTATCACAAACCCTTCGATTCCAGCAGATCGTCCTGTCTATAGTACAAGTTTAATCCGCTCTATTATCTCCTTTCCTTTAACCATAAATAGATATTTACTCCAATCCAATATCTCCTTAACAAAAATAGTCGCTGTCCCTATTTATCTACAATTAATGCACGACGTAGATTTTCTACTCAACTGCCTCCGCCAGCGTGAGAAGGGAAATACGAAGCAAGATGCTTCATCTACCATTTACTGACCTGTTACCATCTGCCTGAAAATCTTCTTGACTTCTAATCCTGAATATGCTACAATTCAAGTAAAAAATGGAGAGTTATAGGGAAATATTATTATGCAACCACTTTCATGGGTTGAGGTTAATTTAGACAGTATCAGGCATAATGTAGGAGAAATCCAGAGGATTGTCGGAAATTCCTGTCAGATAATGGCTATTGTCAAGGCAGATGCCTATGGTCATGGGGCTGTGGCAGTGGCAAAAACAGTTGTTGATACTGGGGTGCAACGGCTTGGAGTAGCCAGTCTGAATGAGGTGATTCAATTAAGAGAGGCAGGGATTAACTGCCCTATCTTGAACCTTGGTACAATCAGGATAGAGGATGTAGGGGACTGTGTTCATTATTCTATTACACCCAGCATTTTTTTATGGGAGCAGGCTGTTGCCTTTTCTGAAATAGCTTCATCAAGAAATTTTTCCATAAAGATACATGTCAAGATAGATACCGGTATGGCCAGGCTGGGCGTGTTATACACCAATGCTTTTGAGTTTATAAAAAAGGTTCATTCGTTACCAGGAATAGAGATAGAGGGGATTTTTTCGCATCTGGCAGCATCTGATTCTGTTAACAAGTCCTATGCTTATGAGCAATTTCGACGGTTTAATGGGATTATCAGCCGTTTGAAAAAAATAGGCATTTCTGTGCCAATTACTCATATTGCTAATTCAGGGGCAATCCTTGACTTGCCGGAGATGAGATTAGATATGGTGCGATCTGGGATAACTATTTATGGGCTTTTTCCATCAAAATCAGTTTCACAATTGGTTTCCCTTCAACCAGCCATGTCGTTTAAGACAAGGATAATCCATCTGAAGGATATGCCAAAGGATTTGCCTGTGCATGGTTTTCTTCCTGTTTATGGCGGTATTTCCTATGGCAGAACTTATGTAAAAAAAAGGCTGAAGGTGGCTACCATACAGGTTGGTTATTCAGATGGATACCCGCGAGCATTATCAAATAAGGCTGAGGTTCTAATTCATGGACAAAGGGCACCAATCATTGGAACAGTAACTATGAATTTTTGCATGATAGATGTTTCCCACATTCCTGATGTTAAAATAGGTGATGAGGTTGTTTTGTTTGGCGGGCAGATAAGAGTAGATGAATTGGCAGATATTTGTGGTACAATCAGTTATGAGATTTTATGCGGAATTAATTCACATATTCCGCGGGTGTATATGCCAAAAGAGAGCGTTGAAAGCTATGCAATGATTTCCTAGAATACTTAATTTGTAAAAATATTAAAAAGATGTTGACAAAATAGGATATTAATGATATACTGCCTGATAATAGATAGTATCTCTGGCATAGAGATGTAGCTTGAGTTACTAAATTTTGATTTCTATCATTTGCAAAAGGGGGTTAAAAAAGATATCCACTACCGGGCGGATATTTTATGTCGCCTCTTCCATTTCACCCAAAAATCAAAATTCCTATCACTTAGTATCAATAGACAATCTGTTTTTATTAGTTCTTGAGGAGAACAATTATGAAGAGTAATAACGAGTCAAATGTCTTGATGGAAAAAAAGGCAACCAAGAATTCTGCGATAGTCAAAAATATTGTTTCAAGATTTACTCGAGGCAATGTCAATTTACAGATGGGCAACTATCTTACTAAAAAAGATCAAGATGCTCGCAAGAAGGTTTTGGAACAATATGATTTTTTGTCCTAATCCTTGGCTGAATGCAGGAATACTGATAGATTATTTAAATAGTTAATTGGTGTTACCACCTTCGAGCTTCTATGGTTTTAAACAATAGAGGCTTATTTTTTTGGGGCGATGTTTGGAGGATGGATGATTAATTTAATAGCAAGAGGCAAGTTGACACCAAAAACACAGAAAAAGCTTTCAAAGCTTTTCGTTGTTGTAAATGAATATTACAAATTGGCAGAACAAAAGGTGAAACTAATCGAAGTGCTGGATAACAATTTGTATATCCCTTCTGTCAATGAGCTTCGTTATGCAGGTTATCATTTATCAAAAGCCACTGTAGCAAATACCCATAAGACTGCAACGAGAGAACTTAATAAAGCCCTAAAGCATTGCAAAAGAGCTATTTATGATGCCATAGAGGTTGGAATTACATTTTATTTAGAGGTACTGAAATTATTTTTTTATGATTATAGACTTGTTGTTATTACACCAATTATTCCTGATTTAACAGCGATCAAAATCAGGATTTCAGAGATAAGGGATTTTATTACTAAACCGAGAACCAATGAAAGAGTTGCATTCTGGGAAGAATGTACTCAACTTTTTATTGAGATCCAACAAATAGCTGCACAATTTGAAAATAGCAGAGAGGAATTAAATAAAATAAGTGAGCAACACAGAATCGAATCGCAAAGACATCGACATAGTACCATATTAACATATGTAGGAATTATTATTGCGATACTTGTATCGGTCTTAACTATTATTTATACACACGAATAGCTACGGTCGCTTGTCAACCTAACAGTAATAATTTTTTGCTGGTCTTAATCAACGATAGCTGTGTGTTGTTCAGGTTTGCAATAGCACACTATTGCAAACCTGAACGCCTTAATCCTCACCGAAAAATCGCAATTTATACCCTCCCTGAGCAGAATTCATGTTAGACCGTAACTACTTAACTATGGAATTAAACCACAGATAGATACAGGTGTGCAAGCGAATGGCTCAGGAACTCTTGTTTCAGCCTGTCTAATATTTTATATCGGATGAATTATTACCTAACCCATTATACCCCTACCCAGCAATTCTCATTATGGTAAAATGGATAAGGGGGGAGATATGGAGATTAATCGGTAGGACAGGCATTCTTGCCTGTCATCTGCAACAGGACAGGCAGAAATGCCTGTCCTACCGACAATTCTGTTGATAATCGACACCATCTCCTCTATTCCCTTATTCCCCTTTGAACATAAGTTTTGCCATAATGAGAATTGCTGCCTACCAGAAAATCTTCTTGACTTCTAATCCCGGATATGCTACAATTCAAGTAAAAATGACTATTTATCAACCATGCAAAACATTTTATTGAGGGTTTTTGTCCACAATCAAATTGTTTACATTAATAGTTATAGCTCTTGACAAGGAGGCAATTTATGTTTCGCACCATGTGTAAATCAAAGATACATCGAGTAACCATTACTGAGGCAAACCTTCATTACACAGGCAGCATTACCATTGATGAGGTATTAATGGAGGCAGCTGATATTTTGCCCGGGGAAAGGGTGCAGATAGTTAACCTGAATAATGGGTCAAGGGTGGAAACCTATGTCCTGCCAGGGATGAGAAATTCAGGATATATCTGTTTGAATGGGGCAGCAGCCAGATGGGGTATGCCCGAGGATCTGGTGATTATTATCTCCTATGCTATGGTGGATGATAAAGAGGCAAGGGAATTTGTGCCAAAGGTTATATTTGTAAATGAAAAAAATGAGATTGTCCACAGTCCAGCAGTAAGTGCAACATAGATTTTTTTGTCATGGTTGTAGACAAGAAATAGGTTTCTTGCTTTTTCCACCCCCTACCCCCGCCAGCGAGAGACAACCATCCCCTGCCCCTGCCAATGGGGGATATATTGCACTTGCACATCATCATCAATACAAACTCAAATCATTCTCAAGCACATATTTGACACATAATTTGGTAGAGACGCAAAATTTTGATGCGATTGCCTTGCCATAAAGGTAGTATTTAACTATCATGGGATATTTGCCGATATAGTTGAAAGGAGTCTTAAGGTAGATTATTCGCAAGATTTATCATCAATAGCCATAGGAAGCAATGTCTGTAAAAATCGGTTGTTTGCTCAAATTCAGCTACAGGTGATGTCCTCTTTTGGCAATACAAACAAAAAATAAGGAGGTAATAATATCATGAAAAAGCAAGGGTGGTTGTTCTTTTTTTTATTGACTCTGTGTGTAGCAGTATCTTCGTCTGAGGCACAAAACCCTGAGGTTATATCCGTAGGAAAAATAGATGCCACATGGAAGGGGATATTGGCTATTCCTGTCTGGGCAGAGACGAATGTCTTTTTTGTTGGAACTACCCCTTTTATTCTCCCAGAAGAGAGTAATTCCTTCAAGCTCAAGGTGGACTGGCAGGGTAATAACCAGACACGATTGAATGAAGAATCGTCTGTGATAATGAAGGTAGAGGCTGAGGATCCACCTTATTCAGGTAAATGGAAGATGGTTCTTGAAAAAAACGAGGCTGTTGGGTGTAAGAAACATAGCTCATTTCAAAAGATTATCTTAAGTGATCCTATTGTTCAGGAGAAACCAGAGGTAAGATATAAAATATCTCTTTCTTCAATCCTTTCTGTAGGACCCAGAAGTGGTCCCAAGGAAACCTATCTTACAGTTAAATTATCTTCTATATCCTATGATACTTATACCACCATTCCTTTTATCCCATTGGCAATTCTTCATGATCCAAATGGGGATCATAGTTGGTCTGGTATAAAAGCTTCCTCTTGCCTTCTTCACCTGCTGAGTCTTCAAATAGGAAATAGAGCCATGTTGATAGATAATCAGAAGGAGCTTTTATTTCAAGATTCAAGGGGCAGTCTCCGAGTAAAACCATTTAATAAGGAAAATTATCTGGAGATTAGTTTTTTCCCAAGTATTGACATAACCTCGGAGCAAACCTCTGAGGATTCTTGTCTAATTGGACCGGGTCTTGGTGATGTTTATCTTCTTGCAAGGAATTTACCCTTAAAGCTATCTTTGGTAGAAACATTTTCTGCCAAAGCTAAGATTTCAAAACTATTTTTTACAATTGTTTCTCCTGAAGAGGCAGGGCTTGGTCCTGATAAAAAATTTGAGATACTTGTTATTCCTGCAGCCAGCCTTCGTTTTTTTGAGGAGGGACGACCTGTTTTTGGGACATGGCAAAAATATGGGATTACTGATTCTTTCAGGGAACAACTTATTAAAATGAATCCGGGCTGGGATAATGTTATTTCTCCATACGAAAAAGATTCATTAAAATATTTAGGGGAGACATTTCTCAATTCTAAGGACAAAACCCCTATCAGGTGGAATCAGGAGATACTTCTGCCACTTACGATAAATTCAGGAATAGATGTTTTACCTTCATTTGTCGAAAAGCTGCAACTCTCCTTGCCGGATAATAGTATTCCCATGAGTATTATCTTGAATTCCAAACCATATGCCAAGAGTACTATTCCAGAGGATGTGGTTTTGTCATTAGAGGACAATGAACAAGTGGGTAAATTTCCGGATTTCTTTGTCTTTGATGCCTATCTTGATAAATATTTTGGGACACCACTTTTTATCACTAAGGATGATAAAACAGCCTCGACTGATACAAGGTCATTACGAGTGCGGAGTATCTCATCTGTGCCCCAGGAATTCTGGACAGGGACATACGAAACACCGAGTATATCCGGACAGATTACAACTATTGAGGGTAAGGTATGTAAGGGTGCGATTATTTACCTGAAACAAAAGGAGGTGGTGGTAAGAAAAGGCCAGAGCAGTCAAGATGGATTTTATAAGATTTCTGTACCTTTTGATGAGGAACCATATAGCCTTTTGGTGCAATGTGAGGGGTGTAAGGATGTAACTATTCCTGCTGTTGCCTTTTCTTCGGATAAAAGGGATGTGGTGAAGAATGTTTCCTTGCCTGTGGCAAGGGAAAGGATGGCAGAAGGAGGGGCTTCTGAAGTGGTCAGCGATCAGCGGTTGATCGAGAAAGCAACAGACACGACGAAACCTGCGGTGGTTATTCCCGAAAAAGCAACAGTTACAACAAAGCCCATGGCAGTTATTCCTGAAAAAGCAACGATCACAACAAAATCTGTAACGGTTGCATTTGAACAACCTGTGGAAGACATTACTGGTATTATCAAGAATGGCAGCTTTTCGGCTGACACAAGGTGTTGGAATATATTGAAGGTAGGCAGCGGACAAATAATAAATGTGTCTGTGATAAACAACTCGGACAAGTATCCACATGCACTGGATATTAACCGGCAGGGATCAGGTAAGCAAAAGGGACTGCTTGGACTAAGCCAGAGCCTTAATTTGGATGTTTCCACACACACTCTCATTACCCTTTCAGCGGATGTGAAGGTACTTTCTGCTACACTCAATAGTGATGGCACAAAGGGTGGGGTATATCCAGTAACAATGGAAATAACCTACAGTGACAAGGCAGGGAAGGAATGTTCGTGGAGGCATGGTTTCCTTGCA